>CAJPPQ010000039.1 GCA_905372605.1 Porphyromonadaceae bacterium | reverse complement strand
TAAACATTATCTATTAAATTCGAAGTGCAAAGATAATAAAATTTATTGGATTACGAACACTTAGCTCTTACGAGAAATTTTTTTCCACAATTTTCTGACAAACATCGACGGATAGCCATACCCTAAGGCAATGATACATAATGCGGTATTGAGCAACGATATTCTTACGAAGTCTCTACCCTTGCGAAAGTGCGATATGCGTTCGTCGATAGGTGGGTAGTATACGTCTATCGTAGTGGGAATGAGCTCTATATTGCGCCATGCAGCACGAACGAGTAGCTCCAATTCGGCTTCGTAGCGGTGTGTGAACGGTCGCATTTTTCCCATTTTTAGCAGTGGATACAAGCGGAAACCTGTCTGTGTGTCGGGTAGTCCGATACCCGTCTGTAGGCGAAACCAAAAGTTCGAAAATCGGTTGGCAAACCTATTGCCTTGTGGCATAAATGGGTTTCCGAAATTCCGAGAACCGATTATAAGTGCATCTTCGTGTCTTGAGGCTGTTTCTACCAGTTTTGGTATGTCGCACGCCTTGTGTTGCCCGTCGGCATCGATAGTTACGGCGTGTGTAAATCCCTGTTTCAGAGCGCGGTCGAGTCCCTTGCTTATAGCGTAACCCTTACCTCTGTTTCGTGAGTACGATACCACATCGATACCGACAAAGCGGCTGATAACCTGCAGAGTAGCGTCGGTAGAGCCGTCGTTTACGACGATTACGTCTTGGGTATATTGCAATACGTCGTTTATTACGTCAGATACGTGTGTTTCAGAATTATATACGGGTACAACGACACAATATTTCATCTTTCGCATACGGAGAGGTTGCCGACTCTAAAAACAATTATTTATCGATGCACAAAATTGAGATCTTTCAATAACTCTCTCAACTGCTGCATATTATCGAGCACCAAGTTGGCTCCGGCTTCTTTAAGGTCGTCGCGAGTCAATATGCCTGTATTTACGCCTATCGTGAATATTCCTGCCGCTCTCCCCGAACGTATGCCAAGAGGAGCGTTTTCTATGACCAACGCCTCTTCAGCGTCGACACCGGCTATCTTGAGAGCCGTCAGATAGGGCTCGGGGTGAGGTTTGCCGTGTTTTACTTCGAAGGCAGATACGATATGATTCCTTTCGAATACGGAGGGGAAATACTCTTGCAATTTCTCGAAAAGCGATACCTGAGCCGAACCGGTAACCACAAGTAAATTAATGTTTTGCTGTTTGACCCACTGTAATACCTCCGATATGCCCTCGATAGGCTTTGGAGCGGGGTACCCACCGAATATTGAGGATTTCAGTGCATATATTTCGTCTTTGGTCTTACGGTCGGCATCGTGTCCGTATAACTTATTGTATATGGCGTAGATAGTACTATCGGCAGTACGTCCCTCGTGCAGATAGGCTTCGTAAGGCGAAAATTCGAGCCCGAAATGTAAAAGAGCCTTGTGCCATGCCTCTGCATGATAGGGCATAGAGTTGAACAAAATACCGTCCATATCGAAGAATATGGCTTTGATGTTTTTGTTTTTCAATATTGTTTCCGTCGGAGTATCAATGTTATACATAAATAGTTTATTCTTTATATATGTGCGGGAGTGAGATTGCTTACAGTCTACCGTCGACAAACCGACGGTCTACGACCGACTTGACGTCGAATACTACCGTACCTGCCTTGTGGTAACGCTTGAAGTCTATGGTTTTGAAGTTGTCGTGAGCTACTGCCAATACTATTGCACTGTATTTCTTGTCTTTGTCTATCTGTGCAATAGTGCGTACTCCGTATTCATTATAAAGTTCGTCGCTATCGACCCAGTTGTCGTAGATGTCTACATTAGCTCCGAACTCTCTGAATTCGCGATATATATCCACTACTTTGGTATTTCTTATATCGGGGCAATTCTCTTTGAAGCTTACTCCGAGTATCAGTATATTCGAGTCTTTGATGGGAAGTCCTTTGTTTATCATAAGTTTCATCACCTTGCTGGCAATGAACGATGCCATAGCGTTGTTTACGTGCCGTCCCGATAAGATTACTTGCGGGATATAGCCGAGCTTTTCAGCTTTTTTCACCAAATAATACGGGTCTACCGATATGCAGTGTCCGCCGACGAGTCCCGGTTGGTAACGCAGGAAATTCCATTTTGTAGCAGCCGCCTCTATGACGTCATTGGTATCGATACCCACTTTGTCGAAGATGAACGCAAGTTCGTTGACAAACGATATATTGAGGTCGCGTTGCGAATTTTCGATGATTTTCGATGCTTCGGCTACCTTTATCGATGGGGCTTTGTGTGTACCCGCCTCTATAATGGAGCGATATAGATTGTCTACTCTGTCGGCTATCTCGGGAGTGGAGCCGGAGGTTACCTTTTTTATCTTTGTCAGAGTGTTTATCTTATCGCCGGGGTTGATGCGTTCGGGCGAGTAACCCGCGAAAAAGTCTCTATTGAATACCAGCCCCGATACTCTCTCTATCTCGGGAATACAATCTTCTTCGGTGCAGCCGGGGTAAGTAGTGGATTCGTAAATGACTATATCGCCTTTGGATATCACTCTACCCACTGTTTGAGAGGCTTTTATGAGCGGTTTGAGGTCAGGAGTATTGAAGCTGTCGATCGGAGTAGGTACGGTAACTATGTATATATTGCACTTTGCGATATCGTCTTCTTTGTCGGAGAAAGACAACCCTCTATCGGAGGCAGACCGATGTATATCGGTGGCATATCTGAGCCCGTCCAAATCGGCTTCCAGAGTGTGGTCTCTGCCTTTTTTGAGCTCCTGTATCCTCTCCTTGTTTATATCGAACCCTATTACTCTATATTTTTTACCGAACTCTATCGCAAGAGGTAGCCCGACGTATCCGAGTCCGATGATTGCTATTCTGTCCATAGTTGCGGCATTTTTATTTTTGTGATTAAATATGCAAGTAAACGAATCCATTGTCGTTCATCTCCTTTTTGTCGTATATATTTCGTCCGTCGATTACTACGGGTTTTGCCATCGATTGAGCTATCTTGCTCCACGACGGCATACGAAACTCTTTCCATTCGGTAAGCAGTAGCAGAGCGTCGGCACCTTCGACTGCATCGTACATATCTGCCGAATAAATCACCTTATCGCCTATTCGACGACGACATTCGTCCATCGCTATGGGGTCATAAGCCTTTACGGTACAGCCGGCTTCGACGAGTCTGTCGATTACCACGAGCGAAGGAGCTTCGCGCATATCGTCGGTCTCGGGCTTGAACGACAATCCCCACAGAGCGACGGTCTTACCCTCGAGGTCGGAGTCGAAAACTTTGCACAGCTTGTCGAACAATATACCTTTCTGGTAGTTGTTTACATCCTCTACCGCCTGCAATATACGCATATTGTAACCATTTTCGGAGGCGGTGCGAATGAGAGCTTTCACGTCTTTTGGGAAACAACTGCCGCCATAGCCGCAGCCGGGATAGAGAAACTTATTGCCTATACGAGAGTCTGCACCGATACCCTGACGCACCATATTGACGTCGGCTCCTACCAAGTCGCATAGGTTGGCTATCTCGTTCATAAACGAAATTCGTGTTGCCAGCATAGCGTTGGCGGCGTATTTTATCATCTCTGCCGAAAGTATATCGGTGTATATCATACGATAACGGTTGAGAGTAAAAGGCTTGTAGAGTCTGTCCATTATCTGACGTGCTCTGGAGGTCTCCACACCTACTACTATGCGGTCGGGACTCATAAAGTCTTTTACGGCAGCACCTTCTTTGAGAAATTCAGGATTGGAGGCTACGTCGAATTCGACACTGAGTCCTCGACGAGCAATCTCTTTTTCTATAACATCTTTCACCTGCTCCGACGTACCGACAGGAACGGTACTTTTCGTAACAAACAGCGTATATTTATCGATATTTTGCCCTACGATACGGGCTACATCGAGCACATATTGCAGGTCGGCGGCTCCGTCTTCGTCGGGCGGAGTACCTACGGCACAGAAGACCACCTCTACATCGTGCAGACAATCGAGGAGGTCGGTAGCAAAACGTAGTCGGCCGGCACGATGATTTTTTATCACCATTTCCGTAAGATTCGGCTCATAGATAGGCACTATGCCTTTGCGTAAGCTCTCTATCTTGTTTTTGTCGATATCGACGCAAGTAACGTTTATCCCCATTTCGGAGAAGCATGCCCCTGAGACCAATCCCACATAACCCGTTCCTACTACTGCTATATTCATATTTGAAACAAATAAGAGATATTACTAAATATAAAGCCGACAAATAAGGTCATTTGTCGGCACGATCAATTGTTATATATATCATTTCGATGCGAGTTCTATATATTTATCTATTTCGCCGGCTTCGGGGCTATTGAAATACTTATCTTTTATGGTCTGATAGTATTCGAGTGCCTTCTTACTGTCTTTGAGCTCAAACATATACAAGTCACCAGCTTTCTTGAGGAAACGAGCCGAGAGAGCTTCGTTTTTGTAGGCGGCAGCCTTATCGAAATATTCTATAGCCTCTTTTATATTGCCTTTCTCTACGTAACAGTCGCCGATAAGCCCGTCCATAGCAGGAGCGAAATTGAACGACTTGCGGTTTGCTTTCTTGGCGTAGTCGATAGCTTCGTCGAATTTACCGAGATTGAATGCACAGATAGCGGCACCGATAGCAGCTTCGTTTTTGGCTTTCGTAAACTTGTACGACGAGTATATCTCGGCATATCCACTGTTGATACCGTCACCGTTGAGAGCCAAGGCGAAAGAGTCGCGAGCGAGGTTCTGTTCGCACCATACGAGTTTAGCCGATACCTCTTCGTTTTTCGGCTCAAAATAGTATTTCTTGCTTACGAATATCAGTACGACGATAGCCACGATAGCGATAAGAGTGTAGTATATTGCTTTCTGGTGTTGTTCGAAGAATATTTCGGCACGCGAGAGTATCTCGCCCATTTTTTCTTCGTGTTTACCTTGTTTTCGGGTGTTTTCCATAGATATTTACTGTTACTGAAAAAATTAATTACTGAAAAATCGAGGCACAAAATTATATCTTTTTTTTAGAATAGCAAAATGTAGATTCAACAAGTAAAGTTATAAAAAAGAGAAAAAGGCGATTCGAAGAAAAGCGACTTTCGCGGTCTTTGGTTTAACACATATTGAATACCGAGCAATTTATTATAGGGTAATTGATTAATGTTCATTGTTTTGAGGATGTGTTGTCTGATAAGTTTATTTGTGTTCTCTACCGTACCTTTCTGCCAAGAAGAATAAGGGTAGGTGAAGTACATCTTAGTATGGCAAGCTATATGTAGTGATAATTATCTATATAACAGAGTCTATTGATGAGGTTGTCCGTATCGTGTTAAAATATTGCAAACTCTCTTTTCTGTATCGATAGAATTCGGCAATCGTATCTAAACGAACTTCTTAGCTCATGTGATTTATGAGTGGATTTGCCGATAATCAGACACTTGTGTTGTCGACGTGGTAATGAGTTCTGTAGGGGCTGTAAAGGTCTTATCGTAATTTCTTTTTATTCCGTTTTCGAATATTTTTGTTTGCTTTCGATGCGTCTTTCCATATCTTGTCGATAACTTCATCGATGTCTGCAGGAATACCAATTGCTTTTTTTGGGGCTTTTATGTATGTGTTTATATAATCGTATAACTCTTGGTCAAAATATACGGGTTTACCATTTCTTTCCATGCGCCAACTATTATATGACAGCATATCGTATCTATTAGCTTGAATATCTCGAACAACTATTTGCTGCCGAACATCAGGTAACTGACAACTATCTGTACATACAATCAGAGAATCGACACGATTTTTTATATAAGCACATGCTATAGAATCGGTGATATAAAACCGATAATCACCACGAAAATTATATCCCGGTATTGCCGCTATGGTAGCTGTAGGCTCTTTCATAAACCTAACATTAATAATGAGTTGTGAGTAACTATAACTTTCACAAGCTAGTAACAAAATTATTCCCAACAAAAATTTCTTCATTTACTACTCCTCCTTTGATTTATATGGTATGTGATAATACACAACGATTTCTTCTTTATATAACCTAAAGTGCTATGTTTTAGCAAACTGCTAAGAGTCGATAGGCGTTCTTTAGTCTTGTGGTTTTATTTTTGTCTCATCTTACTTTTCTTCACTATTGTTCCATCTTCTGTTTGTAGTACCAAGCTATCATTGGTCAATTTTAGTATTTTGTAAGTAGCCAACAGATGCCCTTGCTCATACGAATAGAATATTTTACCTTTAATCTCATAAGTGTTTGTATCGGGAGCTTCGAAAAACCATATTTTATTATTATCTAATATGATATAATCTACAGCAGGAGAATATTCAGATATCCAAGTTCCTTTTTTCTTTTGCCATCAGAGCAACCAGATACAAATATGGCTGATACAATTAATAGCCTGATTGTTAATTTTATACTCATACTGCTTTCTCTGAGATTTTTTAGGTTTTCTAATGCTTAATGTGATGACAACCGGTGTTTATGACACGGATTTAGCAAACATAAAGCAAAGGTAATGAAAAAATCAAGAAAAAAGATGTTTTTTATAAATTGTAGCAAGCAAGGCGATATATAGCGACCAAGATATAAGATTTGTCGGAGTGAAGCAAACAAATAATAATAAAAAAGATGTACCTTTGCAGCCGTAATTATTCCTAAAATAACAATTAATAAATTAGAGATACGACAATGCTAAAGATAAAAGACCTACACGCCTCGGTAAACGGCAAAGAGATACTCAAAGGTATCAATCTCGAGGTGAAAAAAGGTGAGGTACACGCTATAATGGGACCTAACGGTTCGGGAAAAAGTACGCTCAGTAGTGTGCTTGTAGGTAATTCTGCATTTGAGGTAACCGAAGGTAGTGTAGAATTTATGGGCAAAAACCTTCTCGAACTTTCGCCCGAAGACCGTGCCTGCGAGGGAATATTCCTTTCGTTCCAATATCCGGTGGAGATACCCGGAGTAAGTATGACCAACTTTATGCGTGCCGCCATCAACGCACAACGCAAATACAAAGGACTGGAGCCAATCTCCTCGGCAGAGTTTCTAAAACTTATGCGTGAAAAACAGGCTCTTGTCGAACTCGACAACAGACTCGCCGGACGTTCGGTGAACGAAGGTTTCTCGGGAGGAGAGAAGAAACGTAACGAAATATTCCAAATGGCTATGCTCGACCCAAAATTAGCCATACTCGACGAGACAGACTCAGGACTCGATATAGACGCTCTAAGGGTGGTAGCTCACGGAGTAAACTCCCTTAAATCGCCCGACAACGCCTCTATAATCATCACTCACTATCAACGTCTGCTCGACTATATCGTACCCGACTACGTACATATCCTTTACAAAGGCCAGATAGTGAAGACAGGCGACAAATCGCTCGCTCTCGAACTCGAAGAGAAGGGATACGACTGGATTAAAAATGAGTAACCGCTATGAGAAACTACATACAATTATACCGTGAACTATCGGAACGGATAAAAGAATATTCGACTCCTGTGCTCAACAGGTTTCGCGATGATGCTTTTGCTGAATTCGAGCAGAAAGGATTCCCGTCGAGAAAGACAGAAGCCTACCTCAATAGCAGTATCGTCGATGCCTTGAATGCGGAGTACGAAATCGATGTCGACCGTCCTGCGGCGGCAATAGACGAAAATGGATTATTTCGCTGCAAAATACCGTCGATAAATGCAGTACTTGGCTTTATGTTGAACGACAAATTCTATATCGCCGACGACCAACGACAGTCGTTGCCCGAAGGAGTAGAGTTCTGCGCCCTATCCGATGCCGAACGACTCTACCCCGAAGTGGTAGGACGATACCTGCACACTCTCTCGGACAAGTCGCGAGACGCTATGACAGCGTTCAATTCGACTTTCGTGCAGAATGGGTATTTCATTTATGTGAAAAAAAATACCGTCACCGATAAGCCTCTGCAATTGATAAATATGTCGCTTTCGGAAGTTCCTCTGATGTCTTTCACTCACAATCTGATAGTAGTGGAGCAGGGAGCGTCCCTACAACTGCTCGTATGTGACCATGCCGAGGAGGGTGTCGATTTCTTCACCTCTAAGGTAACCGAGGTTGTTGTCGGCGACGGAGCAAGGTTCGAGTATTATTCGCTCGAGAATACCTCCCGAAAAGCAAACGGCTTGACGCAAATGTTTGTAACACAGCAAAATGATTCGCAAGTAACGGTAAATAATCTGCTTCTGCTCAACGCCGTAAGCCGCAATCAGATAACAGCAGATATAGACGGCGAACACGCATCGCTATTTCTTGGCGGAATGCTTATAACCGACGGCAAGCAAGAAGCCGAAAACAATACCGTAATTCGCCACAACAAACCAAATTCGACATCGAACGAGCTATTCAAATATATCCTCGACGAGCAGTCGCACGGTATATTTTCGGGCATAATAATAGTGGAAAAAGACGCTCAAAAGACCCTCAGCCGACAGACAAACAAGAGTATCTGCCTTACACCCGAGGCTGTGGTAAACTCACGTCCACAGCTCGAGATATACGCCGACGATGTCAAGTGCGGGCACGGTGCTACCACAGGGCAGCTCGACCAAGAGGCGCTTTTCTATATGAAGCAACGCGGTATCGACGAAGATACGGCACGTATGATGTTGCTATCGGCGTTTGTACAGGATGTTGTAGACGAGATACATATCGATGTGCTAAGAGACAAGATGAAAGATATGATCGACCGCCGTCTACGCAACGACCACTCGCACTGCGAAGACTGCTTCGTACATTGAACCGTAATAGTTTCTTACTGCTTTTGCTCGAAAAAATATTTGTAACACAATGTAAAAACAGATTATAGTCATGCCATTCTTAGAATCGCTCGGAATAGATATTTTATCGCAATATACAATGTTGGCTTTTACCGCAATGTTTCTATTTGCCTGCCTGCTTATTAAAAACGGTATAGTGCGGGCATTTGTGGCTACCATTGGAGCAGTATTCATTGTTGCTCAGATATTTTCACTCTATTCGACGCAGACTTTTATAGGCTATCAGTTTTACATTCACGCCAATATCAGAGATGTAGACGGTATGCAAGGAATTTTCCTCAAGCAGATTCTCGTCTTTGGTAGTTTGGCTGTGGTATTGTGGGTGGTGTTTTTTTTCTCTCACCGCCTCGTACAGAGGATATTGAGGAGGGCAAATCGTTGGGAGAGGTTTGCTGCTATGGAAATATGTGCATTGCTTCTGGTGGTGATGTGTGGGCTGGTCGTTTTGCGAGGAAATTTCGTCAGAGACACCAAGACGCTGTTACCGCTCTTCGCATCGAAACATTCCGACGATTTCAGAGCCGTACTCGAGCGATACGGTATGGGCGATTATGTCTCGCCCGAGCATATCGAAGCCATTGCCGACGGGCGTAACGTCATCGTAATATCGATGGAGTCGATGGAGAAAAATATCCTCCTCTGCCCCGATTCGCTTACCCCAAACCTCAATAGGCTAAAGAACGAATGGCACACTATCGACATCTACCAAAACGAGGGCAGTACTTGGACTTCGGGGTCGCTCTATACCTCTCTTACGGGCTTCCCTGCAGAGTTTGGTATGAGTGGCAATCAGGTGTTCCACACCGCCGTACACTCGAATATATCGAGTATAGTAGACGTCTTTCGCAAGAACGATTATCGTACAATTTTCATCATCGGCAATGCCGAATTTTCGGGTACGAGGAATATACTTACTACTTTCCATTTCGACGAAATAGTAGATTACCTCTGGGCTCCCGATACTTTCGACGTATCTGCATTAGGTTTGCACGATAGAGATTTGTTTGCTTTGGCTAAAATAAAAATAGAGGAGCAGCTCAGCAGAGGCAAACCTTTCTTTATGTTCATCTCTACTACCGACTCTCACTTCCCCGACGGTATCATCGACCCGAAGATGCAGGGAGTCGTAGCTCATCGCAATAACGGCTTCGACTTCT
>CAJPPQ010000038.1 GCA_905372605.1 Porphyromonadaceae bacterium | reverse complement strand
CGCTCCTAAAATCTATCTTCAACCACTCGGGTTTTCTTCTTATATCCATCGTACCCCCAAAATACATTTTTTTCGCAGTGCAAAATTAATATTTTATCGGACAGCGATAGTTTTTCTGTCGTTTCGACGCTGTACGGAAAGAATGAAATTTGCGTCAGTGAGTACGAAAATTTCTTTCAGGGAGAAAATTTTTTTCTTTCAGTGAAGAAATTTACGGGGAGTAGTGAAGAAATTTTGCTGCGACAGAGAGAAAATTTATAGCTTCACTAACGTTTATTTACCAGTTACTTACAAGACTTATTTTTTACAATAAAAACCACATATCTCTCTTGAGCGAACACTCAATAAGGCAGATAGCCTTTTGTATCTCACTGCTTATAGCTCTGTCGGTTACGGTAATAGCATAGAGCGATTGAGCAAAAAGTTATAACTTTGTACCCGAAACGAAATCACTTTTCATTAGTACTATGTCGGACGTTATCAATGTTTTACCCGATTCTATCGCCAATCAGATAGCCGCCGGCGAGGTGATACAACGCCCCGCCTCTGTGGTCAAAGAGCTGGTCGAGAACGCTATCGACGCAGGAGCCGACAAGATTTCGGTGTCGGTCAAAGACTCGGGAAGCACCTTCATAAAGGTGTCGGACAACGGCAAAGGTATGTCGCACACCGATGCCCGTATGGCGTTCGAACGGCATGCAACGTCTAAGATACGAGACACCGCCGACCTTTTCAGGCTGCATACGATGGGATTTCGCGGGGAGGCTCTCGCCTCTATAGCGGCAGTAGCCGCAGTGGAGCTACATACGCGGCAGGCAGATGCCGAGTTTGGCACGTTTATCGAGATAGCGGCATCGAATATAGTACGGCACGAGCCGACGGCTTGTGCCACAGGCACTACTTTCGTGGTGAAAAACCTATTCTTCAACGTACCTGCACGGCGAAAATTTCTAAAATCGCCCGACAACGAACTGAGGCATATCATCTACGAATTTCAACGAATAGCATTGGCAAATCCGCAAGTCGAGCTCTCGCTCTACAGCAACTCGGGAGCCGTGTACGAGCTGCAACCGTCGAACTTAAAGCAGAGGATAACAGCCATATTCGGCAAAAAGACAAAAAACTATGCCAGCCAGCTCATATCGGTTGGTACGCAGACCGATATAGTGAAAATATCTGGGTTCGTCGGCTCGCCGCAGTCTGCCGTGCGCAATGCCACTCAGTTTTTCTTTGCCAACGGGCGTTTTATGCGTCATCCGTACTTCAATAAGGCGGTACAGATGGCTTACGACAATATGTTGCAGCCCAATACACAGCCGATATATTTCATTAATATCGAAGTAAATCCTGCGAATATCGACGTCAACGTACACCCGACGAAGACCGAGATAAAGTTCGAAGACGAAAAAGAGATATTCTCTATCCTTATGGCGTGTGTCAAAGAGAGTCTGGGCAAGTTCAACTTCGTGCCTTCGCTCGACTTCGATACCGAGAGTTCGATAGCGATACCGGCATATTCTGCCGACAACAGACCCGATATGCCCAAGATGCGTCTCGACAGCAACTACAACCCTTTCGCTTCGCAGCATCGTGCCGCCGACAATAGCCGACAATCGCTCAGCCATTGGGAGACGCTATACGATAGCCCACAGCGTACCGCAAGCACTTCGCATACGCCTGCTTCGGCAAATATTCCTATCGATATAGCGGCATCTGACACGGAACCCACAGCAGCCAACAATTCGTTTATATATAAAGATAAATATATCGTTACCTCCGTCAAGTCGGGGCTGATGATAATAGAGCGTCGGCTTGCTCTTGAGCGTATTATGTACGAAAAAATAATATTACAGCTGCAGCAGGGACAGAAAGCCACTCAGGCACTACTCTTCCCCGATACGGTAGAGTTCTCTGCCGACGAGGCGATAATATTCGAAAAGATACTGCCCGATATAGAAGCCATAGGTTTCGATGTCGAAAAAATCTCGGCAAACAGCTATAGCATCAGGGGAGTCCCGTCTGTTATTACCGAGACAGCTACAGCCGACAGACTGCTGAAAGATATAGTAGCCGACGTTGTCGACGAGTCTAATGTAGGCAGAGAAATATACGAGAAGATAGCTCTGCGTACGGCTAAGGCTTACGCCAAATCGATGCAAAACTCCAACGAATACGAGACGGAATATATAATATCGTCGCTCTTACAGTGCCAGACACCAAACTTCTCGCCCGACGGCTCTAAGATTATCGTCGTCTTGTCCGACGACGATATTTGGGGTAGTGGCAGCTGATACGGTCGTTCGTCGGAGAGTACGGTATCAGATTTCGCCGTCCGATATTTTTCGGTGCATTGCCTTGGCGGCACGTCTGCCGTCGCCCATAGCAAGTATTACGGTAGCTCCGCCTCTGACAATATCGCCTCCTGCGAAAACAGTCGGTATCGACGACTGCATGGTATCGTTGTCGACAGTCACGGTGTGCCACTTGCTTGTATCGAGTCCGTCGATAGACGAGGGTATGAGCGGATTTGGCGATACACCTATAGCCACTATTACGGTATCGACATCAATTTCTACGAATGCTCCCTCGATGGGTTCGGGGCGTCGTCTGCCTGCGGCGTCGGGAGCGCCGAGAGCCATCTTTTGCAGTACCATACGGCACACTCTGCCTCGTTCGTCGGCGATATACTCTATAGGATTGTGCAGCACCAGAAACTCTACGCCTTCCTCTTTGGCGTGTTTTATCTCTTCGATACGTGCCGGCATCTCCTCTTCGGAGCGACGATATACAATCATAGCATGCTCGGCTCCTACACGCAAGGCGGTGCGGACGGAGTCCATCGCCGTATTGCCGCCACCGACTACAGCGACAGTCTTGCCGCTCAGTACGGGCGTATCGCTTTCGGGGTCGCGGGCGGCTCCCATAAGGTTGATACGGGTAAGGTATTCGTTAGACGACATTACGCCGTTGTAGTTTTCGCCTTTGATGCCCATAAAGTTGGGTAGTCCGGCACCTGAGGCTACAAACAACGCTCTGAAGCCTCTACGCTTGAGTTCGTCGAACGATATCGTCTTGCCCACTATACAGTTGGTCACGAACTTCACTCCTATTTTACGAAGCGTATCTATTTCGACGTCTATAATCTTATTTGGCAGACGAAACTCGGGTATGCCGTATTTGAGCACACCGCCTATCTCGTGCAGAGCCTCGAAGACTGTTACCTCATAGCCGTATTTTGCCATCTCTCCTGCAAACGATAGCCCTGCCGGACCCGAGCCTGCAACGGCAATTTTTATTCCGTTTGCCGAAGCTACTTCGGGTATGGCTATCTGCCCCGATTCGCGCTCGTAGTCGGCTGCAAAACGTTCGAGATAGCCGATAGCCACAGGCGGTTTTTTCATCTTGTTGTATATGCAGACCGCCTCGCACTGCTTCTCTTGCGGGCAGACACGTCCGCAGACCGCCGGCAGAGCCGACGTCGCTTTGAGTACCTTGGCGGCATCGAGTATGTGTCCACGTTCTATATTTTTGATAAACGAAGGAATGTCTATCCCTACCGGGCAGCCCTGTACGCAGCTGGGCGAAGGGCAGTCGAGGCATCGGTGCGACTCGGTGAGAGCTTCCTCTGCCGTAAGTCCGCGGTTCACTTCGTCGAAACTGCGACGACGCACGTCGCCCGGCAGTTCGCTCATCTTCGCGCGAGGAATATCGCCTCGCTGCTTGCCTGTAAGCTGTTTTTTCAATTCTCGACGCCAATCGTCGATAAGAGTACCTTTTTGGGGTTGGTCTGTCATACTGTAATAATGTTTTTGTCGGTCAATGAATGGGCTACCGTATCGTAAGCCACCGAAATCGACTGCAAAATTAATCAAAAAATCCGTCGTCTCCGAAAGTATGTGGTTTAGCAATATTATTGCAAACGATATGGAAGCTCCTGTACGTGCCGACTTGTGTTAATTCCGAAAAATAATGTACTTTTGCACCCTAAATATTGGTAATACAACACACACACGGCTTATACTTTGATTATAAATTTTCTCCAACATCTATTATCGCTTCGCATACAGTTGCCGCTGCTCTTTACGTCGTTTTATTTCTGGGCATTCTTCGCTATAGTCTTTGCAGGCTTGTCGATGACAGGCAAAAAGGTACTGCTTCGCAATACGTTTCTGATGTTTTGCGGGCTTTTTTTCTACTGCAAGACATCGGGATTCTTTGTCTTCGTACTCATTTTTGCCATATTGCTCAACTATCTTTGTGCACGTCTCGTCGGGGCGTCTGACAATACGACAAGGCGTAAGGCATACCTCGTGGCAGGGCTTACGGTGAATCTGTTGCTGCTTTTTTATTTCAAATATTCGTATTTCGTCGTAGATGTGATAAACAATATTCTCGGTACGTCGATGAAGGTAGTCGATATCTTCGCCGAGGTGGGCAATATTATCGCCGGACGAGCCGCGTTCGATACGGGGAAAATAGTATTGCCGGTGGGAATATCGTTTTTTACGTTCCAAAATATAAGCTATATCGTCGAGGTGTATCGCGGAAACGTGGCTCCTGTGAGGTCGATACTGAATTACGGCTTTTTCGTGAGCTTCTTCCCCTCGCTCATGTCGGGACCCATCATCCGTGCTCGCGAATTTATCCCGCAACTCTACCGCCCCTATTTCTTGCCGAGGCGACAGTTTGGCATAGCGGTATTCTGGATACTCAACGGGCTTGTGAAGAAAATAATCTTGTCGGACTATCTGGCGGTGAACTTTATCGACCGCGTATTCGAAAACCCTACCATGTTTTCGGGTTTCGAAAACCTTATGGGACTCTTCGGCTACTCGCTACAGATATATGCCGACTTCTCGGGATATACCGATATCGCTACCGGAGTAGCTATGCTAATGGGTTTTTATCTGCCTATCAACTTCAACTCACCATACAAAGCTACCAACGCAGGCGAGTTCTGGAAACGCTGGCACATATCGCTCTCGAAATGGCTGCAGACCTACCTCTACATACCTCTCGGCGGCAACCGCAAGATTACGGCTACTTCGTACATCATCATTATCGCTATGGGGCTGGTGGCGGTGCTACTTTCGGGCAGTATATATGTGGGAATCGCTATGGGGCTGGTAGCCCTTGCCGTATGGATAAGCATCAGGTTGAGCAAAGGCAACCACAAGACCACCACAAACCTCAATATGATGAATACGATGCTTCTGGGCGGTATGTGGCACGGCGCATCGTGGAACTTCATAATATGGGGCGGACTCAACGGACTCGGAATACTTGTTTATAAATATTGGAAAAATCGCAGTATATACGCCCGTATGGCTATACTATCGGCAGCGTTGGCTGCAGCGGGAGTGTCGCTATGGCTGTGGCAATACCCGATACTACGGATTGCATTCGTATGGATAGCTATCGTTTGGGCGGGCAATCTGGTGAAGTTTGTATATAATATGATACTATCGGCACGAGGTGTAGGCGGTGGCAACAAGGCGACGGCGTGGCTGTCGGGTGCGTGGGCTGTGTTGCAGACATTCGCATTCATCACGTTTACGAGGCTTTTTTTTCGTTCGGGTTCGAACCTCGACCCGCAAGAAGCCAATACTCACGCTTGGAACACGGCTACCAATATGGTGGGACAGATAGGCGGCAAGTGGCATTTCGACGTTATACCCGATATGATATGGGGCTATCGCAGCGTGTTTGTGATATTTATTTTGGGTATGATAGTTCATTGGCTGCCCGAGCGGTTCAAACGCCGCTACCGACTGTGGTTTTCGGCGATGCCTTTGTGGGCTGTCGTCGTGGCAGTGGTGCTTACGGTGTTTGTACTTTACCAGTTCGTCTCTGCCGACCTGCAAAGGTTTATATACTTCCAATTTTAACCAATCATCCTGAAACGGTCGTTGTTTTGATGTTTTTTTAGACGGAAAGCGTTGAAAAGCATTATGAAGACCGTTGCCTAATTAGGAATTATACACCGCAATCAAAAGTGAGCAATTTCTAATCGGAAATTATGTCCCGCAATCAAAAGCAAGCAATTTCTAATTAGAAATTATACGCCGCAATTAAAAGTGAGCAATTCCTAATCAGGAATTATGTGCCGCGATTAAAAGCGAGCAATTCCTAATCGGAGATTATGAGAAAATGATTGTAGCAGTTTCTAAATGCAATTTATTAGTATCGATGGAGTGCCGATTGTACGAATCAGAATTTATACCTAACTTTGCCTCCCGAAATCCGAGCCGCCGATAGTTCGTTTTTCGAAACATTATCAATAAAACCTCAAAGTATACTATGTACAAAATATCAGACTATATCCGTAGCGGGTTGGTGTTTGTCAACAACGTGCTTCGCAAACGCCACAAGGAGCTTACATCGCTGATGATTTATTCGACTACTGCCTGTCAGTCGCGTTGCCAGCACTGTGCTATCTGGAAAAAACCTGTGGAGAATCTGAGCCTCGACGATATTATAAAGCTAATGGGTAGCAAATGCGTTACCAAACGCACTGTCGTCGGTCTCGAAGGCGGAGAGTTTATGCTCCACCCCGAAGCCGACGCCATACTCGGATGGTTCGACGAAAACCACCCAAACTACACGCTGCTCTCCAACTGCTTGGCTCCCGATAAGGTCATCGATGCCGTCAAGCGACATCGCCCCACTCACCTCTACGTATCGCTCGACGGCAACAAAGCGACATACCTTTATATGCGGGGACGCGACGGCTACGACAAGGTGATAAAGGTCATCGAAGCCTGCAAAGACATCGTCCCCGTATCGTTGATGTTTTGCCTCTCGCCTTGGAACTCGTTCGAAGATATGAAGCACGTAATCGATATTACAAAGAAGTACAATATCGACGTGCGTATCGGCATCTACAATACTATGTCGTTTTTCGATACTACCAAAGGACTTATGGAGACCGAAAATGAAGATTTCATCAGCCGTATACCCGCCTCCATACATCAGACCGACGAGAACTACGACTTCGTAGCACTCTACGACGAATGGAAAAACAAACGGCTCAATCTGCGTTGCCATAGCATCTTCAGCCAGCTCGTAATACACTCCAACGGCGACGTGCCTATCTGCCAAAACTTAGACGTTGTACTTGGAAATATTCACCAAAATACGCTCGACGAGATTTTCAACGGACGAGCAACATGCAAAACACAGTGCCGATACTCCAAGGAATGCAACGGCTGCTGGATAAACTATCATCGTAAGTACGATATCATCCTTGTGAGAAATCTCGAAAAACTGTTGCCAAAGCCGCTTATCGAACTCTTCTACGGCAAATACCAATGGACGAGCGATAGGCGTACGACATACAAAAAACATTTCAAAAACATAAAATCGTAATTTACACCTCTATGGGATATTTAGACAATCTTATCGGACGATACAAGAGGATTCGCAGTATAAAAGATTTGGAAAACACCTATACCGGTACTTATGCTCTTGTGGGTCTTGGAGGTCATTGTGTTAGTAATTTGTTGCCCGTCGTACATCATCTGCAGCTACCTCTGAAATATATCTGTTGCACCTCTGAGACGAAGGCTGCCCTTGTCTCGAAGCGATATACGGCATCTATAGGCACCACCTCTCTACAAGAAATCCTCGACGACAATACCGTCGACGCCGTATTTGTCGCCGCCAATCCGCAGGCGCATTTCGATATAGCACGCAAAGTAATGGAGGCAGGTAAGGCTTTGTTTATCGAAAAACCGCCCTGCCAAGACCTCGAGCATCTGGATATCCTCATCGATACGGCGAAGTCTTGCAACGCTCGAAGTGTAGTCGTAGGGCTGCAACGGCGTTTTGCTCCCGCTACGCGTATACTGCAAAAACGGTTGAAGGGCGAGGCCGTGCATCACTATCATTATCGTTATCTTACGGGTCTGTATCCCGAAGGCGACGCTCTGCTCGACTTGTTTATACACCCGCTCGATTATGCGACGTTTCTATTCGGAGAGGCTAAACTCAAAACAGCCGATATAATAGAGAAAAACGGCGGACAGACCCTTCTGCTTATCGTCGAACACAGTGATACGACAGGCGTCTTGGAGTTATCGACCGACTATTCTTGGCACGGCGCAAGGGAGCAGCTGTCTGTCGTTACCGATAGAGGTCTGTATACCCTCGACAATATGGAGCGTCTCTGCCTATCGCCTCGCAGCTCGGCTCTATTCGGCATACCGCTCGAGAAAGTAGTCGGCGGCAATAGGTCGATAGTAGAGCTATACGGTACGAACGGTTTTGTGCCTACTCTGGGCAACAATCAGATTGTGTCGCAGGGCTTCTTCTCTGAGATAAAGACATTTGCCGATATGGTCGAAAAAAGACACACCGGCAGCAGTCGCGACTTCGGTTTCGAAAGTCTCAGAAACACCTACGCCCTTATGGCAGACATAGTGGCAACTACCCGAAAGCAATAGTAGCCGACGACAAAGGCGTATTAGCTATACAACTTATCCTTTTTCGGCAAAAAAACAAAAGCCTCGCAAGTGTGATTGTACTTGCGAGGCTTTCTACGTACTGTATTTAAGTGTTCTTACTATTTTTTGTTCTTCACGCGGAAAGGTATTGCCTCTACTTTACCGCCGATACCGGTTTTTCGGTTGAAGGGGAAGTATACCAAGTAGTATTCACCCGCAGGGCACGAGAATCTTCCTTCGGGTGTTATCGTACGGTTGCCCGAGAAAAATTCTATAGTGTAAGCAGCGTTTTCGATATAGATATCGTATACCATCTTGTAAGCCATATCTATGAAGTTAAATTTCTTACTGCTTTTATAAAAATCGACAAACGTTTTCTTACCGATACCCACGAAATACGTGTCGTTATTGGTTGTGGTGATAGTAGCGCTTGCGCCGCCTTCTATAGAGTCTGTCGGTACGACAACGGTTATTTTATTGTCAGACTTTACCGTATCTGTGGTAGTGAATGTTTTGGTGAATATTTTGGTAGTCGGTTTGTCGTCGTCATTTCCTTTAAAATCGGTACCGTAGCAATAAAATACATACTCGGTATTGGGGCGAGGGAAATACTCGTAATTGTACAAGTCGAAACTCTTGTCTCCTTTGTTCATCTCTTTTTCCATCAATTTCTGCCACGTTACATCTCCTTGACTATGGTCTGCAACCATTGTATACCAACTCTTATCGAAGGCGAATATACCAAGTTCAGGCTTTTTCTTGCTTTCTACATCGTATTTTGCTTTCGGCATTGCATATACGTAATACTTTACATCCTTATCCGACGGTATCACCTTTATTTCGGCATTTCCCGCCAAGATATTACTTACTTCGATATCAAAAGAGGTCTTGTTTATGTCCTCATTACCGGACTGATTTCCATTGTTCTGATTGTTCTTGTTTTTCTCACAAGATGTGAAAACTGTCAACATCATCACTGCTATGAGCAGTCCTAAACTAAATACTTTCTTCATTTTTAAAAATCTCTATGTTTAAAATTAATAAATTCAATCAACTGTAACTATATAATATGTAGTTTGTTATAGATCGCGAAATTAATTGGTTTTCTCGTACGAACTACTTTTTTGCGACTTTTTGTGTGTTTTTATCGTTTTACAACTATCAAAGACGAACTCACAACAGCACTAACTATCACTCGTATAGTCTATTATGTTTTACACCTCTATGTGTTTGATATGATAATATTTCTCATAAAGGCGATATGTCTGACTTAAATATGTACCGATAGTTTAATATACTACTCTGTTCGCTCTTAGATACAGGTAGGAAATTGGATAAAAATGAGTAACTTTGCAGAACTATTTTTAGTATGATATGAATATTTTAATTACGGGTTCTTACGGTCAGCTGGGTAGCGAGATACGGTCGCTGTACACTAAAAAAGCAGAGCAGCACCATTTTATATTCACCGATATAGATACTCTCGATATATGCAACGAGACAGCTGTTTCGGACTCTTTTGCAACCCACAAGATAGACCTTGTGGTAAACTGTGCCGCATATACTGCTGTGGATAAAGCAGAGAGCGACACCGACAAATGCCGACAAATAAACAGTCTGTCGGTGAGAAACCTGATGTCTGCCGCCAAACGACACGGAGCACGTATC
>CAJPPQ010000037.1 GCA_905372605.1 Porphyromonadaceae bacterium | reverse complement strand
ATTCATGGCTAAATGCCATTTCTAACATCTCTTCTAATTTTGCCCTATTATCTATATAGCTATCAATCTGTAGCTTATAAACATCAAATGGAGCGAACGAATTTGCTCCGTGTTCTGCAATGAGTGGATTAATGTTGCCTATTTGTCTATAAATCAACTCTATAGTACGATGAATTATAGTACCCAAAATCTTATTATCGAGCTTGTCTGTAAACTCGTCGAGTACTCTTATATCTTCCACATATTGCAAATAAAATTTAAAAGGGCAATCTATAAATGTATTCAGAGCCGACGGTGATATATTTCTCCCTCTCTCTGATGTAGAGAATGTTTCTTGTAGTTTTTTTAATATTTCAGGAGTTTTTTCGATTGTTATCGGCTCTGTAACAGTTGGTTGGATGTCGTTATGTAATGTTATACGTTTAATTTTCTCACAATAAGGTAGTTCCGTAAGTATTTGCATTAGAAATCGGCTCATTTCCGATTTCGACGTCTCTTTCGACGAGGTGCTATATAGAAAAGTTATATTCTCAGAGCGCTGTAATAACCTATAGAAATAGTATGCAAAAATTGAATCTTGATACTCTAATGTATTCATACCTATATTTTTACGTATAAAATACGGTATAAAAGAGGTTTGAGAATCGACCTTAGGCATAATACCCTCATTTATAGATACTACCAATAAGTTTTTAAAATCGAGATTACGTGTCTCGAGCATCCCCATCATTTGCAGCCCCATAGCAGGTTCTCCATGGAAAGGCACGCTACCCGTATTCAGCAACCGTTTTAGCAGCGATACGAAAGTCGGTAGCGTTACATCAAGATATCCGCTATTGATGAGGTCAGCCAAGCGATTGATGATACAGAACACTCGAAAAATAGCCTCATTCATAAGGTTGTCTCGAGTAAAATCTTTATGAGTGTCCTTCGTCGTAATGCCTATTTTTTCTACTATATCGAGCAGATAATCAATCATTTCGATAGTACTATTTACCACTCTCAATATAGGTAAATCAAACTGTTCGGGCGAAATATAAAAGAGATTGTCGGCTACTATAGCATCTTTTATTTGCTGCGATTCGCTGTAAATCAGCGAGGTATAATAATGTTCGAGTATAGAGATTACATACGGATAGTAAAATTTATTATTTGCAATCCCTTTTTGTTGCAGCTCCAAAAGCCTCAAAACAAAATCGTATATAGGAGTCTGATTTATAGGGAATCCCATTGTAACATTCACCTTATCAACCTCTTCCGGTACGAGCCACAATGCAGGTAACAACATTTGCTCGTTACAAAATACTATGGCAGTATCCGGATTATCCCACTCTTTGATATTCAGACTGTTGATAAATGTAGGGATATAACCCACTTGTGCCACATCTGTGGCTGCCGATACTATGGAAATATTCTTTTCTCGCGCTATGTTGTTGGTATCGAACGTGGTTGCTTGTGGAAATTTTTGTATGTTTTTTCGGATAAATTGCCTCGCCTCTATAACTCGGTTGTCTGTATAATAATCATCACAATCCCAATAAAACAGACTTTTGTCTTTAAGCGCCTCTAAAAGAGCCTCTTCGCTCGGCGACAATACATTGAATCCGACAAATACGTAATGGGCTTTATCATAGACTTTTATATTAGCAGATATATTTTCGACTACATCTCGGCAAATCATACCACTATAAGCCAATCCCTTAGACAACAATATGTTTCTGAAATCATTATATACTTCTTTAAGTACAGACCATATAGATAAGAAATTGTCTTTTAGCTGAGTACGATTTGTTTTTATATCTACAAAAAAACGATTAAGCAGCTCGACTTGCTCCGAGGTAAGATGTTCGAACTTATCGCTAAGTTGCTCAAGGTCATATATATTTTGATATACCAACGATGTGTCTATCAGATAATTGTCTATATCGTTGAAGTCGCTCAGCAATATTTCTCCGAAGAACAAAAACTCATCGAAAGTCTCTACCTGATTTTTTTCTCTATTTTTATAAAAGTGCTCTATATAAACATTGTATAATATGGAGACTAACAATAGATTATCGGCTATCGTAAGTGAAGTCGCTTTCGAGAATAGAGACTGCAAATCTTCGTATTTTGGAGAAAATATAGGCTCATCAGAGATCTGAGAAATATATTTATCGAAGAATATACTTGAACGTATATTAGGAAACACTAAAACTACATCAGACAGGTCGTTATGGAAGCGTTTGAGAATATCTTGTGCTACGAGTTTCAGAAATTGCATCTCATTAAACGATATATTGGTTTGAGAAAGGCACAAAATTAATCATTTTTTCGTACTTTTGTAGCTTAAAAAATATTCGTATATGAGATTAGCAAATATCCCTACAAATTTTATTCCAAAGTCTATGTATCCTACTATAAAAGAATACATTACTATTACATTTGGACTTATCTTAGTCTCTTGCGGTTGGAAGTGGTTCATAATACCTCACCAGATTGCAGGCGGCGGCGCCACGGGTTTTTCCGCTATTATCCAGTTCGGATTCGGTATACCTATTTTCGTTACTTACTTTGTTATCAATAGTGTACTGATAGTTTTAGCCATAAGGCAACTGGGATGGGCTTTTTCGATAAAAACCATTTTTGCCGTTGTAGTACTTACTATCGCTTTAGCGATTAATCCTCAGCTAGTTGATATAAAAGACCCCTTTATGTCGGTCATAATCGGTGGTTTATGCAATGGAGCAGGTCTGGGCATAGTCTTTCTAAGCAACGGAAGTACAGGCGGTACCGATATTATTGCCAAAGTAATAACTCAAAAACGCAATATCACACTCGGACGAGTGATACTTTATATCGACCTCTGTATAATATCGTCATCGATACTTTTGCCTAACGGTTCTATCGAAAAGGTCATATATGGCCTTGTGTGTATGGCAGTTACCACACTTACAGTCGATATGGTAGTAAATGGAGTACGTCAAAGTGTACAGTTCTTTATATTTTCTTCGGAATACGAAAAAATAGCTGATGCTATCACACACCAACTCGGCAGAGGTGTTACTATGCTCGACGGTATCGGCTGGTACTCAAAAGAACACGTGAAAGTACTTACCACTCTGGCACGTAAAAACGAATCGGTAAAAATATTTAAAATCATCAAAGATATAGATCCCAATGCCTTTGTATCACAGACTTCTGCCATAGGTGTATATGGCAAAGGATTCGATATAATGAAGACAAAATAAATTTCGAGCGGTAATGATAGAAGCAAAAAATATTCATAAAAGTTTTGGCTCATTACACGTACTTAAAGGTGTAAACTTAAATATAAAAGAGAATGAAATAGTTACCATCACCGGAGCATCGGGAGCAGGTAAGACCACCCTACTTCAAATACTTGGTACTCTTGATAATGCCGACGAAGGAAGCATTACTATAAATGGAATACAGACAAACAGCCTCACCCCTAATAGACTATCGGAGTTTCGAAATACTATGATAGGCTTTGTATTTCAGTTTCACCACCTACTACCCGAATTTACTGCATTGGAAAACACTATGTTGCCATATCTCATAAAGACAGGCAACTTCAAGGAAGCAAAAGCAAAAGCGATAGAAATACTATCGTACCTAAATCTTTCTGACCGACTCGAACATAAGCCCAACGCTCTATCGGGAGGCGAAAAGCAACGAGTAGCCGTAGCCAGAGCATTGATAAACAGACCCAAAGTAATATTTGCCGACGAACCGAGCGGTAGCCTCGACAGTAAAAACAAGCAAGAGCTCCATCGATTGTTGTTCAATATCAGAGCCGATTTTTCGACAACTATACTGATAGTTACTCACGACAAGGAACTTACGCAAATAGCCAACTACTCACTCGAAATGGCAGACGGACAATTTATATAGAACTACAAACCTCATTATCACTCAAATATGAATTATTTTAAACACGAATCCGCATACATCGACGAAGGCTGTACGATAGGCGACGATACCAAAATATGGCACTTTTCTCATATCATGAGTGGTTGCAAGATAGGCAATGGCTGCAACATAGGGCAAAACGTGGTAATCTCACCAAATGTAGTCATCGGCAATAACGTGAAGATACAGAACAATGTATCGGTATATACCGGTGTAGTATGCGAAGACTACGTGTTTCTGGGTCCGTCGATGGTTTTCACAAATGTCATAAACCCGAGAAGTGAGGTAAATCGCCGCGACGAGTTTATGACTACAATCATCAGACGAGGAGCATCGGTCGGAGCAAACGCTACTATCGTATGCGGAAATGAAATAGGAGAATATGCCCTTATCGGTGCAGGAGCGGTAATAACCAAGCCTGTAGCTCCTTACACATTAGTAGTGGGCAATCCGGCTCGTCGAATCGGGTGGGTGAGCCGTTATGGACATAGGTTGCATTTCGACAAAGAAGGAATAGCCGTTTGTCCCGAAACAAACGAGAGATATCGACTGAGTAATGGCAATGTGATATTAATCGAACAATAAACCGTAAAAAATTTTATCGACAAAATTCATAACACACACATAAATAACAAATATACTGTAAGATAATCTATTATGAAAAATTTCGCAATTATAGGAGTGGGCGGATATATTGCACCGCGTCATTTAAAAGCAATAAAAGACACGAACAATGTGCTTGTAGCAGCATACGACAAATTCGATAGTGTGGGCTTACTCGATAGCTATTTCCCTGAAACATCGTTCTTTACAGAACAAGAACTATTTGATCGACATTGTACGAAACTAAAAGATATCAATAAACAAATAGACTACATATCTATCTGTACTCCAAACTATTTACACGACGCACATATCCGTTATGGGCTTAGACTCGGAGCCGACGTAATCTGCGAAAAACCCATAGTACTGAATCCATGGAATATAGATGCTTTACAAAAAGTAGAGCAACGCGAAGGTAAAAAAATCAATACTATACTACAACTACGTCTGCATAAATCGATTATCGATTTAAAAAAAGAGATAGAAGCGGCTCCCAAAGATAAAATATTCGATGTAGAACTCACCTATATCACTTCGCGTGGAAACTGGTACTACTCATCGTGGAAAGGCGACATTCACAAAAGTGGCGGTATAGCTACCAATATAGGCGTACATTTCTATGATATGCTGCAATGGGTCTTCGGCGCACCGAGGCAAAATATTGTACACGTAGCCTCACACGACAGAGTGGCAGGATATATCGAGCTGGAACGTGCAAGAGTTCGTTATTTCCTCAGTATCAATGCCGATTTGCTTCCATCTAATGCCGTACAAGGCGAAAAACGAACATTCCGTACCATAAACATCAATGGTAGTGAATTCGAATTTAGTGAGGGTTTTACGGAGCTCCATACCGAAAGTTATAGAAATATATTGGCAGGCAATGGTTTCGGTATCGAAGATGCTCGCAATGCTATAAATATAGTTTACGAAATACGTCAGGCTCAGCCTATCGGACTGAAAGGAGACTATCATCCTATGGCAAAATTCCCTTTGGCAAGTCATCCTTTTGGCTGGTAAGACAAACAAAATCAATGTCATAAACATTAAACACACTTATAAAGTTGAACGATAATCAAACAGCAAAAACAAAATATATTATCTTTGCCGTTTGTAATAATGTCAAATTTCTTTTTGGCTTAATAGCTTTATAACAATACATTAGCACTAAATTAATTCTGCATTTTAGCGTGAAAAATATACGTAACTTCTGTATAATTGCCCATATCGACCACGGTAAGAGTACTATTGCCGACCGACTACTTGAGTATACAAACACTGTGGCTGCCAAAGACTTGCAAGCTCAAGTATTAGACAATATGGACCTCGAACGTGAGCGTGGTATTACCATAAAAAGCCATGCTATCCAAATGAATTACAGTAGGAAAGACACAAATGGCGCTATCGAACAATACACTCTCAACCTAATCGATACTCCGGGGCATGTCGATTTTTCGTACGAAGTAAGCCGTTCAATAGCAGCATGCGAAGGAGCATTACTTATAGTAGATGCCACTCAAGGCATTCAAGCTCAGACCATAAGCAATCTATATATGGCTATCGACAACGATCTGGAAATAATACCGGTAGTAAATAAAATAGATATGCCCAATGCTATGCCTGAGGAGATAGAAGACCAATTGATTGATATGCTGGGAGTAAAGCGAGAAGAGATTATACGGGCAAGTGGTAAGACGGGCGAAGGTATCACCGATATTCTCGATGCGATAGTAGACCGCATCCCCGCTCCGAAAGGCGACCCCGACGCTCCACTACAATGCCTAATATTCGACTCCGTATTCAACTCATTTCGGGGGATTATCGCATATTTCAAAATCATCAATGGCACTATCAGTCAAGGCGATTTGGTAAAATTCGTAGCTACGGGCAAAGAATATGAGGCAGACGAAATAGGAGTATTAAGGCTCGATATGGAGCCTTGTAAAACATTATCGGCTGGTAATGTGGGATATATCATTTCCGGAATAAAGACATCGAAAGAAGTAAAGGTTGGTGATACTATTACACACGTAAAAAATCCATGTAGCGAGGCTATAGCAGGGTTCGAAGAGGTGAAGCCTATGCTATTTGCCGGAGTATATCCTATTGATACCGAAGACTTTGAAGACTTACGTTCTTCGATAGAAAAGTTACAGCTCAATGATGCTTCTCTCACGTTCGAACCCGAAAGCTCCGTAGCTCTGGGTTTTGGCTTCAGATGTGGATTTTTAGGGCTTTTACACATGGAAATCATACAAGAACGCCTTGATAGAGAGTACGATATGAGTGTAATTACTACTGTTCCAAACGTACCGTACAAAGTCTATACAAAAAAAGGCGAAGTCCTCGAAATGCACAATCCTGCCGGAATGCCCGATATAATGCAGATCGACAAGATAGAAGAGCCATACATAAGAGCATCGATTATCACCAAAGCAGACTATATAGGAAGCATCATGACGCTATGTCTGGGAAAACGCGGAGAGCTTATAAAACAAAACTATATCTCTGCCGATAGGATGGAGTTGATATTCGATCTTCCTCTGGGAGAGATAGTTTTCGATTTCTACGATAAATTGAAATCTATTTCAAAAGGCTATGCTTCATTCGATTACCAGCCGAATGGATTTAGAGAGAGCCGACTTGTAAAGCTCGATATCTTACTCAATGGCGAAGCTGTAGACGCACTGTCGTCGCTGATACACTTCGATAATGCACAGACACTTGGCAGACGTATGTGTGAAAAGCTCAAAGAACTGATACCCAGACAGCAATTCGATGTTGCAGTACAGGCGGCTATCGGAGCTAAGATTGTGGCTCGTGAGACTATAAAGGCTGTTCGTAAGGATGTTACCGCAAAATGTTACGGAGGCGATATAAGCCGTAAACGTAAACTGCTCGAGAAACAGAAAAAAGGTAAAAAACGCATGAAACAAATCGGGTCGGTAGAAGTGCCTCAAAAAGCATTCCTCGCCGTACTCAAACTCGACTGATAAACAAATAGATGGCAAAGAAAAAAAAGACGACAAAGAAACGGAAACACAATCCGCCTAAGATAGAGAAAAGCATTGTAATAGCGGGTGTTGTGGGTATAATACTTGCTATAGCATTGATAATATATTACACCTTCTTCGATTATTAAATATCAACACAATAAGTTAAACTAACGCAAAAACCAATAACGACGCTGCAACATTTTACAGATTGCAGCGTCTTGTTTTTAGTTTTTCAGATACAAAACAGAGAATATACACCAAATGAAGATAAAATTTTCGGTAGTGATCTTATCGCTCTTAGCAGTGATTTTGTGCGGTTGCTCATTAAAAACAGATCCTCCCATAAACGATAAAACTAAATTATTTGCTTTCGGTACATACCAAAAATCAGATAAACAGTACTATATAGTCGAAGATAATAAAAGAATAGTGATTCTGAACAACATAAAGAAAAACGATGGCATAGGTAAACGTTTTTTCGTAGCGGGTCAAGCAAAAAAGAATACCGATAATAAGGGTAATTATTATTGGATAATGGATGCAGATATAATGGAAGAGTCTCGTATACACAAAATTAGTATAGTAGATAGTGCATCAATAGATGAGTTCGGGAAGGCAGGAATATATTTTGAGCAAGGAATTGGAAATAAGAACATATATTTTTCGGGTAAGTATCTCAACTTCATATACTCCATTTATGCTACAAATAATAGTAGACATACTTTTAGTTATATGATAACCAGAGATAAAAAAGAGGTTTCAAATAATAAATTCACATTATATATTCGCCACGAAGACTACAACGATGTTGCAAACGAAGCAAAAACGCCACGCAAGATATATTCGTCTTTAGATATGAGTGAGATACTGAGTCGCTCGAACAGCAGACGTATAACACTGATAATAAACATAATAAACCTTGAAGGCAAAAAGGAAGAGGGCGTAAAAGAAATCACACAGTGAGATAATTAGTTGAAGAAAGAATAACTTTACACAATACAATACTTTTTTGGAGAGAAAGAGCAGTTTTTTTAGACAAATTGCTCTTTTTTCTTATTTTCGGGTAAAAAGTAGTACTTTTGCAATCTAATCCGACAAATATAATATACTGATAGTAAAACAGAAAACTATAAATGAAAAGATATATCGTCGTAATAGTACTATTTTGTGCCGTAGCAGAAAGCATTTCGGGGCAATTTACAGTAACATCTTCAAGCGAGTACATACAAATCACAGATCAACAAGATATTAACGCCATATTTCTATTCAATGGTATCAATACATCGACCGAAATATCGTACAACGGTACCGAAAATTTCGAATGGAGGAAATACGACAACTCATTTGTAGCCAATACTCCAAACTTCTCGCCCGACGATGCCACAGGTTATATCGTATTCGATAAGATTAATAATAAGCCCCTTTACCATATATGGGTAATAGACTACTCGTTGTACCGCATTGGTTTTAATGGAGTTACCACAAACGGAGATTGCTACAAATTATCGCTAAATACAAACTTCAACGTACCTAATCTGGTTTATTACGACAAAAACAACAAACAGAAGAGTCTAAAACGAACATTCTATGTGCATTACGTAGATTATACATATAAAGATAGTACTTGGCAAGATATCGAGATGAATTCGGAACACACATATCCATTCACAGATATAGAAATCAATGCTCCTAAGAAAGATGTAAACATCTGTATATCTGGCGATAACTTTGCCAGAGCAATGCATCTGTCGGGCGATACAAGTATTTGCATTGATTATAAGGCTATTGCCGTAGAGTGCCATCTGAGCGCTACAGTCGAAAAACGGAGTGGAACCAACGAATATCTTCGCGATAATTCTGAAAATAATACAGTAAAAGGCTCAGGACCATTGATTGTATCTCTCGAAAACAAATCGAACAATCCTGTTGCTACTTTTTTCGAATGGAAAATATACAAAAACTCTGCTCCTCAATCGTATAACCGTTATAACGAGGAAAACATACGATATAGTTTCAATGAGACAGGTGATTATACCGCAGTACTTAAGGTATCTAATGCCGATGGTATTTGCACAAGCACAGACTCGGTACGCGTTACAGTATTGGAATCGCTTTTGGAAGTACCGAATGCCTTCTCACCTAACGGAGACGGTATAAACGATGAGTTTCGAGTGGTATTCAAGTCGCTGAAGACTTATAATATCGTCATTTTCAACCGTTGGGGACGTGTAGTATATAAAAGCAACGACCCATCGAAAGGATGGGACGGTAAAATAGGTAGAAACGTAGCAGCATCAGGAACGTACTATTACGTCATAGAGGCTACAGGAACCGACCGTTATACCGAAGGGCGATACAAAGACCGCAACATTATATACAACATCAAAGGGCATATAAACTTATTCAAATAAATCACCCTATATCTTTCGTAAAAACACAATGATTTATAGCATATTACCTCATTGTGAGGTTTCATTACAGCTACAATATAATCGGTATCCATAATCCAAAGTCTGTTTTATACAGAATTTATATATACTTTTGCAAAATAGTTCTTTTAGGCTACTATACTAAGTAGCAACTTGAATTACAACAAAAAACAAAAAATATTATTTCTATGGCAAAGAAAAAAATGATTACTTGTGATGGCAATCAGGCGGCTGCGCATATTTCGTATATCTTTTCGGAAGTGGCTGCTATATACCCGATTACGCCGTCGTCTACAATGGCTGAA
>CAJPPQ010000036.1 GCA_905372605.1 Porphyromonadaceae bacterium | reverse complement strand
ACAGTTTTTGACTATTTGGGTATAGACTTTGTCGCCTCGTTTGAGCATACCGAAAACAGGAGTCTTTCCTCGTGCTCCGCGACCTCTTATACCTCGTACTCGGCGTGCCCTGAAACTTTACAGGCAATACCTCTACAAGCCGTGTAATACGCTTTACTCTACCTGTATTGAAATCTAATGTTATAGATGTCAGAACTATATCGAATAAAAAAAACACTTCATGCAAAGTAGTAAATAAGCTCCTACCGTCAGCGTGAAGTGTTTTTATAATATTGTTTTTCAATCACTTACCTGCATCTATGCTTTGAGCATATTTCCTAAACTCTTCCTTTAAGTCGGAATACGAAAGAAGGTCTGCAAGCAGGAATGCTCTTTGGCGGTCGACAATATAGGGATACATCTGCTTCAACAACCAAAGACGGTCGGAGTCGAACTTATATGTCTGACACAGAGCCTTTACCTGTGAGGTAAAAAACAGATTCGTCTGCGTAGCCATTTCGATAATATCTTTCTTGTCGGAATCGAATTTGGCAGCTTGTACCCTTGCCAAAAACTCATCGAAAGTGCGGTCGTCCATAGGGCGAAGTGTACCGGGAAGATAGATTTCGTCGTCGTCAATATTGCCGTCGATGAAAATATCTTTGATACCCGACCCCGAGTATCTGACGTTTTGGCTGAAAACAGCCTGCCGCGAGCCATAGTGTCCCGACGAGGCGAAGACCTCTACAAAATATGTACCGCGTCGGAGATTGGCTATCATACAGCTGTTTACCCTATTACAAACCTTTACTCCATCGACAAAAACCTCTATCGGTGTGTGGCTTTCGACACGAATACCGTTCAAACGCTGTGCTACCGCATTGCTTGCGGGCAACAACAAGAATAGCGACAATAATATTCCAAATGTGTGTTTCATTTTTTTTCTTTGTTTTTTGATTCTAAATGCAAATGTAATACTTTTTATTAGAAAACAAAAGCGAGAAAATTGTGTTACAATATCTATGCCGTATTTTCGAGCTATACCAATACGGAGTACTCGAAGAAACGCCCCACAAAAAATATTTACGAAGTAAAAGAAACAGCTAAAACTCAGCGTTTCCAGAAGTTTGGTGTGAAGATAAGCAAGACGGTGAAAAACTCGAGCCTGCCCACAAGCATAGCAAACGACATAAACCATTTTGCAAAAGCAGGCAGAGATTGGTAGTTGTCGAGCGGTCCCAAGTGTCCAAGCCCCGGTCCGACATTGCCGAGACACGATACCATACTCGATATCGACTCCTCGAAGCCCAAGCCCGATATACAGAGTATCATTGCCCCGAAAAGCGACAATATCACATACAACAGTATGAATGCCAACATACGAGTGATATACTCCTCCTTAACGGCACGCCCATTGTACCTTACGGGAAAGACTGCGTGGGGGTGAACCATTCGTTTAAACTCATAATAGCAGTACTTAAACACCAGCAAGACACGTATCACCTTGACGCCTCCCGAGGTAGAACCCGCCGAACCGCCGACAAACGTCAGCAGCAGAAGCATATATGCCACCGATATCCAGCCCGAATAGTCGACCGAATAGAACCCCGTAGTAGATATAAGCGAACTTACGGTAAAGAGTGTCCCCCTTACGTTTTCACCTATATCCTCGAGCGGGAAGCCCCAGAATATCAGCTGTGTAAAAACGATAATGGCTGAAGTCGACACGATGATAGCTATCAAAGTACGCATCTCTTCGTCTTTGAAAAAACGGCGAAAATTGCCCACCGCCAAGAAATAGTACAACGACAGATTGATAGCCGAGCCCGTCATAAGCACTATGATAATCCACTCTATTGCAGGCGAATGCCAATAGGCGATACTCGTATTTTTAGTAGAAAATCCTCCCGTCGATACGGTCGACAGAGCATGATTGACTGCATCGAAAGGGCTCATACCCGCAAGCCATAGAGCAGCAATCCCTGAAAACGACATTACGAGATATATTATAAAAAGACGTTTGGCGGTGCCACTAATCTTAGGGTGGAGTTTCTCTTTGCTAAGCCCCGTAACTTCGGCTGTGTATATCTGCGAACCGTTGAAGCCGAATATCGGCAGTATAGCCATAGTAATGACAACGATACCCAAGCCGCCGATCCAATGCGTCAGGCTACGCCAAAAGAGCAGACTGCGAGGTATCACCTCTATATTGGGCAGAATGGTAGAGCCTGTAGTGGTAAAACCCGACATAGTCTCGAAAAAAGCATCGGTAAACGACGGTATATATCCGCTCACCCAATAAGGCAGAAGCCCGATGAAAGAGAATATTATCCATGTACCTGTAACGATAACCGATCCTTCGCGTTTGCCTATCACAGTCGAAGCACCGCGTCCGAGCAAGATACCTACCACTCCAAATACCACAGAGACAGCAAACGACAAGCAAAACGCCCACGATGTCTCTTCGCCGTAATAGACAGACATCGCTATGCATAGCAAGAAAAACAGACTCTCGAGCATAAGCAGACTGCCCTGCAGGCGAGCCACGAGCTTGAAGTTGAAACTCGCATTCCGACGCGTATACCCGATATTCTTTTTTAGCATAGCTGCGATTTTTTTTTTGCGATATATATCTTTTACTTAAAGAGAGCCTCGAGCTTCTTGGTGGTATTGCCTTTGCAGAAAACGATTACATAGTCGTTAGGCATAATATGTGTATTACCGTTTACGATACTTCCTCGTCCGTTGCGTATGATGCCACCGATATTGACGTTGTCGGGCAGACGAAGATTTCGCACGATATCTCTGGTAACCTTCGATCCTTCGCGAGCAATAAGTTCCACTACTTCGGCATCTATCGAATATAGCGTACGGATATTGAGCACGTCGAGGTTGAGTGTTATCTGATGTATATAGCTTGCGGCGATAGTCTTTTTGTTTACGATAGCGCTTATATCCATCGACTCAGCCAGGTTGAAGTAATCGATATTCTCCACCTCGGCTATAGTCTTCTTTACCCCGTAACGCTTTGCTACCATGCAAGTAAGCAGGTTTGCCTCCGAATTTGGCATCACTGCTACGAAAGCGTCTGCCGTATCGATACCTTCGTATTCGAGTACGCTTACATCGCGACAGTCGGAGTTGATTATAAGCGTATTGGGTAGCTTGTCGGATAGGGCGATACATAGCTCGCGATCGGGTTCTATTATCTTCACATTGTAGTGGCTCGGTAGTGTCTGCACTACCTTTTGGGCTATCTTGGTACCTCCGGCTATGATTACCTCTTTTATATTGTAGTCTTCTTTGCCTGCCTGTCGGCGCACAAAATCGAGGTTTTCTTCGTTGGTAATGAAAAAAACGATATCGCCCGATAGTATCTGGTCGTGTCCTTTGGGAAGTATCGTCCGATTACCGCGTTTTATGGCTACGATACGATACTTGTCGTGGTTGAAGTAACCGCTTATAAACTGTTTATTTATAATCTCCGAATTAGACCTCACTTTTACCGATAGCAATATCATCTCGCCGTTGCAAAACGGCAGATACTGCCTCATCCAGTTTTTTCTGAGACTCTCTACAATTCCCTGCGAAGCAAGCACTTCGGGATATATCAGATAATCGACTCCGAGACTCGCAAAAAACTCTTTGTTCTTCGGGAGTAGATACTCGTAATTGTCGATACGGGCAAGTGTCTTGGCAGCTCCCAGATTGTCGGCTATCATACACGCAGTCATATTGATACTCTCATACGGAGTAACGGCTATAAAGAGGTCTACCCTACCCACTCCGCAGTCTTTGAGGTCGTGTACGGAGGTAGGATTTCCTTCGCGGGTCATAAAGTCGTACATATCGAGGTCTTGCAGGCGACTGCTATCGGCGTCCATTAATGTAATATTATGGTCTTCTCGAGCAAGCAGTTTTGCCAGATGCCTACCGACCTCCCCTGCTCCGGCTATCAGTATTCTCATCGTTTAATCCTTTTAATATGATATGTTTCTTTTATCGGCAGAACTCCTCTATCGAACGCCTTATGCCATTGGCGTCGAGTCCCAACATTTTATATAGTTCTTCGGGTGTACCGTGCTCTACGAATGTATCGCCGATACCAAGTCTTTTTACCTGTGTCGGATAGCCGTTGTCGGCAAAAAATTCGAGTACGGCACTACCGAACCCGCCTTGTACGACACCATCTTCGATGGTCAGTACTTTACGATATCTACCGCCTATTTCGTGCAACAACTTTTCGTCGAGCGGCTTTACGAAACGCATATCGTACAACGCTATCGACAGGTCGGAGTCGCTCTCTAAAATCTCTATCGCTTTGAGTGCGGTATTAGCCATAGTGCCTATCGTAAGCACTGCTACATCGGTGCCATCCTTGAGCTTTTCGCCCGTACCGGGCTCTATGGCTACGGGCGTATTGTGCCATTCCGAGGTGGTACCCTTTCCCCGCGGATAACGAATGACAAACGGTCCCATCTCTCTACTCTGTGCCGTAAACATAAGGTTACGAAGTTCGTGTTCGTTACGCGGAGCCGCTATCGTCATATTCGGGATACAGCGCATATAAGCCAAGTCGAATATTCCTTGGTGAGTAGCTCCGTCGGCTCCTACTATTCCCGAGCGGTCGAGGCAGAAAGTAACGTTGAGGTTCTGCAGGGCTACGTCGTGTATCACGTTGTCGTATCCTCGCTGCATAAACGACGAATATATGTTACAAAACGGAATCAACCCGTCTTTTGCCATCCCTGCCGAGAAAGTAACGGCATGCCCCTCGGCAATACCGACATCGAATACACGGTCGGGCATAGCCTTTTGCATTATCGACATCGAACTGCCCGATAACATTGCGGGAGTTATACCTACTATCTTCGGGTTGTTACGTGCAAGTTCCAGAAGCGTAGTACCAAATACATCCTGAAATAGAGGAATCTGCGAATGCTCGTTGCTCCGCTCGCCCGTATTTGGATTGAACCGACCGGGAGCGTGCCAAACGCTTACGTCTTTTTCGGCAGGTTTATAACCTTTGCCCTTCTGAGTTATAATATGAAGTATTCGAGGTCGCTTATGCGATTTGAGCTCTCTGAGTATCTCTACGAGTTTTATGACGTTGTGTCCGTCGTATGTACCAAAGTATCTTATCGATAGCCCTTCGAATATATTATTGTAGTGGCTGGTCTTCGATATCTTTATTTTATTGAAAAAACGGGTCAGTTTCTTAGCTCCGTTTTTGGTGATTATACCGTATCTATTCAAAATACGGTACAAACGATAGCGGACTCTGTTGTAGGTTTTCGACGTATGTAGCTTACCGAGAGCATCGTTCCAACCTCCTTTTATAGGGTCTATCGCCATATCGTTGTCGTTGACGATTATCAGCAGATTGTTGTCGATGATAGAGGTGTTGTTAAGTCCCTCGAAAGCAAGACCTCCAGTAAGCGCTCCGTCGCCTATGACAGCTACCACACACCTGTTTTCGCCGCTAAGACTCGCAGCTACACTCATACCCAGACCTGCCGAAATAGAGGTACTCGCATGCCCCACTCCAAATGCGTCGTACTCACTCTCTTTCGGGGTCGGAAAGCCCGATATTCCGCCGAATTTACGATTAGTATGGAATTTGTCGCGTCTGCCCGTAAGTATCTTGTGTGCATAGGCTTGATGCCCCACGTCCCAGATGAGACGGTCGTATGGCGTATCGAAGACGTAATGCAACGCCACAGTAAGCTCTACCACTCCCAACGATGCTCCGAGATGCCCCGGATTGTTGGCAAGCTGCTCGATTATAAAACGCCGTAACTCATCGCATAGTTTAGGCAATTCTCTAATGTCCAAGCGTTTTAGGTCCGACGGGCTGTTTATTTTACTTAGTAAGGCATATCCTTTGTCTGTCATCTTTTTGCAATCCTCTTTCAGCGTGCAAAGATAATAATTAATTTCTTTGTTATATCTTTGCCCCTATTGGGTGAGTAATGATAAAGTTTTTTTACTAACTTTGCTTCGCTGTTTTAGCGAAAACGCAGAAACAATAAATCAAGATAATAATTTAAAAACATAATTAAATAAATCTATTCTTATGAAAAAATCTTTTTATTTCCTTGCACTGTCGGTTTTTACGCTGTGTACAATGTTTTCATGTGCCTCTAAAGACACTCCCTCCGAAGTGATACCGAGCGACGTAGCAATGGTCGTTAAGTTCGATATCAAAAGACTTGCCCTAAAGGCAGATTACAAGACCGAAAACAATAAAATGCTTCGAGATTATATCGACAAAATCGATAATAGCGAGCTGAAAGAACTTGTAAAAAGTTGCCTAAAAAATCCCAATGCCATCGGGTTAAAGGTCTTAGGCAAAGCGTATTTCTTCTGCAACAACGACGGTACCATAGGCATATCTATGGCAGTCGATAACAGCAAGAAATTCTACGAAAACCTCATTAAGATAGAGGCTTCCGCAAAAGAAAACATCAAGGTCGACGGAGGCGTATACTCAATGGTATATCCGTCGTCGAGTGTAAGTATGGCATGGGACAGCAAAAATATAGTCATCATCGTCGACCCACAAAACCAACAGGGACAGACGTCGGCAAAAGATATATCCGATATGCTCAAAATGGAGCACGACAAGTCTTTCGCCGCCACACCAAACTACACCAAACTATCTGCCTCTGACAATGATATCGTAGCATATATATCGATGGGTAAATTGAGCAAATTCTATATCGATCAGCTGAAAAGAACATCATCGCACTTAGCTATGGATTCGGTATCGAAAGGCGTGATAGACAGCGACCTACAGTCCGTTTACGACGACAACAACTACTCTACCATAGTTTCGTGTAACTTCGAAAACGGTAAGATTATAAGCAAAATGAACATATTCTTCGAGACACCCGAAGACGAAGCCCGATTCAACTCTATGGCTGCCAATAAAACGGTACTCAAAGGCAACCTCAATAAGTATGTGGGAGAGAACAATATAATGTATTTCGCTGCCAATATCGACGGCAATGCTGTCGCTTCCTCTATCGATAGCAATAAAATGAATATTTTGAATAAGTTGGCTCCCGTACTAGGTAACTTGGACTACAAAAAGCTCATCTCTGTTTTCAATGGTGATATCTTCGCTACATTCAATAGACTGAATATAAGTAGTGTAAATAATCCTTTCGTATTCTCCATCTTTGCCACAGTCGACAAGACGAAAGCCGCCGAATTTTTCGAATTTATTCTCGCAAAAGACCGCGAAAAGAAAATCAATAAAATAGCTGATAACACATACACCTTCAACGGTATATTCTTCGGAATAAAAGACGACATATTCTATTATACCAACGATAGTATCGACTATGCCCGTCTGCTCCAAGGTGGTGTCGAAAATAGGTCGCTGAGCAATATTATCGGTCAGCCGTTATATTTCGGAGGCAGCTTTGTGCCTCTCAAAGAGCAACTTATGCCTCTTGTACAACAAGGTTCACCTTTTTACGATGTAGCTCAGTATGCTCTGGGTATGATATCTACTTTCAGTAGCAATGCCACAGACAGATACAATTATACGTTTGAGGTCAACTTCACCGACACCAAGACCAACTCTCTGCATCAGATAATTACGCTTATAGATAAGGTAATCGGAGTTATTATCTGATTCGTTTTATAGTTTTATAATTAGTGATTAGAAAAAGAGTTTCCTCCGTGGTGGGAAACTCCTTTTTGTGTTATATTAGATAACATTAGCACAATGGCAACCTACAGGCTACGAGATTTTTTACTACCTTTGCCTCGCATTTTTTACAACTTATCGATATGCACATAAGAATACACGAACAGAATCCGAGTCCCAGACTGATACTGCAGGTAGTAGACCTATTGCGTCGAGGCGGAATAATCATCTACCCCACCGATACGGTCTATGCTTTCGGGTGCGATATATTCCACCCCAAAGCCATAGAGAGAATATGCCGTATCAAACACCTCGATCGCGACAAATCGCGTATGGCGATAGTCTGCCACAACCTGAGCAATATCGCAGAATACGCACGTATATCGACAGATGTGTTCAAGATGCTCAAAAGGAATCTACCCGGAGCATTCACCTTCATACTCAATGGCAGCAAACGGCTACCGCCTATCCTCAAAGACCGAAAGACAATAGGTATCAGAGTACCGGATAATAATATAGCTCTGCAGATAGTAGAAATCCTCGGCAACCCGATATTCACTACATCGGTAATATCTGCCGACAATATTAGCCAGTATGAAACTGACCCTGAGCTACTTATAGAAAAATACGAATCTATCGTCGACCTCGTCGTCGACGGAGGCTCGGGCGACAATACGCCATCGACTATAGTAGACTGCACCGACGACGACAATATCGAGATAATACGGCAGGGAAAGGGTATACTGCAGTAATAGAGACAACTTTTTTCTTTAAAAACAAAACAACCAACATAATGCTTAACAAAATAATATCGGAAGAGAAAATATCACAACTGAAACAGCTTATCGACGATTCGCATAATATAGTAATGATCACACACGTATCGCCCGACGGCGACGCATTAGGCTCGTCGTTGTGTTTATATTGGCTATTGCACAGTATGGGCAAAAACGCATCGGTAGTAGTACCCAATCGTTTCCCCGAGTTTTTGGCTTGGTTACCGGGTAGCAAAAACATAGTCGTAGCTCTCGACGACAACGACCGCGCCAACAAAACCATAGCCGAAGCAGATCTACTCTGCCTACTAGACTTCAACACCATCAATCGTATCAATTGGCTCAAAACTCCGGTAGGAGCATCGAAAGCACGTCGAATACTAATAGACCACCACCCCACCCCCGATATAGAGTGCGATGTAGAGATATCGCACCCCGAAATATCGTCTACAGCCGAGCTAATGTATAGAATCGTATCTATGGCAGGCACTCCTTACGACCATATTACCAAAGATATAGCAGAATGTATCTATACCGGTATGATGACCGACACAGGCAATTTCTCTTACAACTCACAAAACCCCGAAATATATCTAATAATCAACGAATTATTAAAAATCGGTATAAATAAAGACGAAATATACAACCGCGTATTCAATACCTATTCCGTAGATAGAATGCGGCTCATGGGCTATTGTCTGTCGAAAAAAATGAGGATATACGAAAAGCAACGTACCGCCTTGATATACCTTACTGCCAAAGAATGCGAACACTACAACTACCGAGTGGGCGACACCGAAGGTTTTGTAAATCTGCCCTTTTCGATAAAAGATATAGATATATCGATATTCGTACGACAAGACAATGAAAAGGAAAAAATAAAAATATCGTTTCGTTCACAAGGTTCATTTCCAGCCAATAAGATGGCAGAAGACTTCAAAGGAGGTGGACACCTCAATGCTGCCGGCGGAGAAAGTTACGTATCGATGAGGACAACGCTGTCGATGCTCGAAGAGGCTATATTGAATAGGGAACGATATGAAAAAGAGTAATTGTCTAAAAACAGACATATTGATATATCTTTTTATTCGCTCCCGATATGGAAATATTTTATATCTTTGTAACCTCATTTATAATATAAAATAATATGAACGATTCAGTAGTAATTATTCCTACATACAACGAAAAGGAAAATATCGAGAGTATCATAAGAGCCGTATTCGGTCTGTCGCATAGTTTTGATATTCTTATTATAGACGACGGGTCGCCCGACGGCACAGCCGATATAGTGAAACGCCTGCAGACGGAATTTCCCGAACGCCTACATCTGGTCGAACGCAGTGGCAAACTTGGACTTGGTACGGCATATATCGCCGGTTTTCGCTGGGCTTTGGCTCGCAGCTACCAATACATATTCGAGATGGATGCCGACTTCTCGCACCCGCCCAAAGACCTGCTAAATCTCTACAACGCATGTGCAAATGGCGGAGCAGATATTGCCGTAGGCTCTCGGTATGTAAACAATCTGGTAAGTGTAGTCAACTGGCCTATCGGACGTATCTTGATGTCGTATTTTGCCTCTATCTATGTACGTATCGTTACCGGACTCAAAGTAAAAGACACCACAGCCGGATTTGTCTGCTACACTCGTAAAGTCCTCGAACGCTTCGACCTCGACGCTATTCGTTTCAAAGGTTATGCCTTCCAGATAGAGATGAAGTTTACGGCATTCAAATACGGATTCCGTATACAGGAGGTGCCTATTATTTTTGTCAATCGCGAACTTGGTGTCTCCAAGATGAGTGGCGGAATATTCTCGGAAGCTCTATTCGGAGTATTGCATCTGAAAATCGACAGTTGGTTTAAAAACTACAAATAATACACCAATAGCTCAAAAACAGAAAGAACTCATTTGCAACGTATTGCAGATGAGTTCTTTCTTTGACTATCGTTTATAACGATATCATAAAACAAAAAAAGAGGTTACCCCGTCGTTGGGATAACCTCTTTAAAAAGGTTGGCGGCTACCTACTCTTCCACCTTGACGGCAG
>CAJPPQ010000035.1 GCA_905372605.1 Porphyromonadaceae bacterium | reverse complement strand
CAACATTTTAGACGACTTATGAACAAAGTTAAGTTATTAGCACTGTCTATTATTGTATTGTCGTTGTTTTCCTGCGTGGAGAAGTTCGACTACAACAATATGGATAAGGATGTGAAGTATGGAACGTCGCTGGTGATACCTGTTGGGTATTCGACACTGACGGCGTCGGAGGTCTTACACGGTTTGAGTGATTCGACTATTTTAGTCGATAAGGACAAAAATATGATATATTATCATATCACCGAGCAATATCACTTTCCGGTAAATCAATTTTTACGTGTCGATTTGGGTAATAGTAAAGCAAATCAACATCAACCGCTTGCAGCATTTTTTGGAGGGGCGGTTTTCCCTATTACAGTGAATTCATCTAACGTGGCTATTATCAATTCGCAGATAAGTGAGTTAAATGGAAAGTTCGACTTCGGACTCGCCAAATACGACGGTACCGAACTATTGCGTAGAGCCGATTTTATCAGGATTCACGACGGCAAACTACGTCTTCGTACGACTTTGACCAATGTTACAGGCTTATCGCCTACGGGAGCGAAAATAAAAGTTGAGCTGACTTTCCCCGGTGTTACAACCGAGACGTATACTTTTACACTCGATGCTGCCACACAAACCCAAGAGATCGCCATTAACAACTTGGATGTAACTTTCCTTTCGGCAGATCTTCCCGAATCGAAAATACCTTTCAGAATGAAAACCTCTTTGGTCTGCGAAGGTACAAACACTATCACTTTTTCGAGCGGAGCAGATGTGTCTGTGAAAGTAGATTTCGTCGATCTCAATGTAACCCTCCTAAAAGGATGGATAGGCGAAAAGTATACTATTGCCTCCGATACTATCGTAAACAACTTACCTAAAAATCTATTTAAGTCGAAGACGATAGAGAACAACGACCTCTATTTCCACAACCCGATAATTACGTTCAATATAGAACACAATGCAGGTGTGCCTCTTGTTTTGAATATAGATAGAATATCGTGCAGCAACGACAATGGACAGACCGCAAGTGCCAACTTCAACGGAAGTCCGTCGAAATCGGTATCGCTCAATCGTGCTACCTCTATCGGTGGCAAGGGTAAGACTACTATCGTGTGCGACAGAGACAACGGTGCAACTCATGGTTTGTTTAGAGTGCCGAAACCGACTAAGGTCGATTACTCTTTCAGCCTGAAATTCGACCGCACAGCTGCCGCCACGGATTTGGTAAACGGAGTACAGCACTTCCTGTCGCGTCCGACGTTTCTCGACTTGGACGTAGACGTGAAACTACCTTTCCACTTCGACCCGACGAGCAACATAAAAGTGGTAAACGATACTATCAAAAACGTAAATATCGATTCGGTGCTCAACAAATATAAACTTACTCTCGACGAGGTAGAAATAATGCTTCTTATCAACAATCACGTACCAGTTCAAGGCAAAGTGTCGTTGGTTTTCGAAGACAAAAACGGTACTAAGCTTCATACGATAGACGGTATCGACGTTCAGTCTGCCAATATCGACGCCAACGGTATCGCAACGTCTGCCAAAGAGTCGCGTATAAATCTTGCATTGCCGTCGAACGCTATTTATAAAATAAGACAATCGAATAGAATATTGCTTTCGTATACACTCAAAGGCAATACTGCTACCGACCCGATACACATAAAAGCTACCGACTGGCTTAAGGCTACGCTCGGCGTATATGTCAAAGGAGCTATAAGAGAGAATTTAGATACTTTACTTAAAAAATAAATTAAGACAAGATGAAGAGAATAATATTTTTGATAGTATTCGTATGTATGGCTTTTGCGGCTAACGCCCAGACCAATACGCTATACTTTATGGAAGATGTACCTAAAAATACATCTTGGAATCCTGCTTTTATGCCCAGATATTCGGGCTATATATCTCTATTCGATATTTACGGAGAGGTAGGTAACAATGCTATGATGCTCCGCGACTTTGTTTTCAAAAGAAACGGACGATGGACAACGGCTTTCAGCCCCTCGGAGAGCATCGATGAGCTATACAGACGTATTGGTGGAAATATCAATGGCGATGTTCGTTTCGGACTTAGTGTCCTCAACTTCGGCTTCCGTATCAAGGAGAAAAACTTTTTCACTTTCGACGCCTCGCTTAGAGGTGAAGCATATTCGCTTATACCGAAAGATTTCACTCGCCTGCTTCTATATGGTACAGGACGCGAAGGCAATTTCGACTTCTCAAACGCAGGTCTCGAAGCTAAGCTATACGGCGAACTCGGATTCGGTTTTATCCGCCAGATAAACGATATGTGGTCGTTCGGACTCAAACTGAAAGCCCTTATCGGATTTGCCGGAATGCACACGAATATAGAAGATATGAGGCTACAAACGTATATGGACCGTTGGCAGCTTTTGTCTATTGCCGATGCTTATATAATGACACCTGCGGTGAAATATTCGGCTGCCAATAAGTCGCTCAGTACCGATATAAATGCGAAGAATCTGTTCTTCCCGCAGGGTATCGGCGGAGCTATCGATTTGGGAGCTACTTATCGCCCGGTCGAAAACTTTACTCTCTCGTTTGCCGTTACCGATTTGGGACTAATCAGCTGGCAAAACTCGAGCAGTATTGTAAATATCAATACCAGAGGTAAGTTCACGTTCAAAGGGGTAGAATATCACTACCGCGACAATATCGATTCTCTGAAATCGGCATACGACAGACTCGTCGACAATATGAAAGACTCCGTACAGTGGACGGCAAAGCAGGGCATAAACGGATCCATCAACCAGTGGCTTACCGCCAACGCCAATATCGGAGCCGAATACGGCATACTCGACAATAAAATATCTTTTGCCGCTATGGCCAATGCTCGTATCAACTACAATAGAATCATGCCCGAACTTACGTTGGGAGTAAACTTCCGTCCGGCCGACTGGGCTAAGTTCTATCTGTCGCATACGCTATCGACTCGCTGTGCGAGCACACTCGGTCTCGGTATAAATCTGCAAGCCGGTCCCGTAAATTTCTATATCATATCAGACTTCGTACCGCTTAGCTATGTAAAAGTGGAGAACTTCGACAAAGCTATCGACAATACTATTATTCCTTACAGAAGCAATAGATTCAATGTACAGACAGGACTTGCATTTACGTTTGGTTCGAGCAAAGACGACGACCGCGACGGAGTATCGAATAAACGCGACAAATGTCCCGATACCGACATCGATATGTTGATGGCTCGCTGTCCGGGCAAGAAACGTACTTCGTTCGTAGACCGCGACGGCTGTATCTTAGACGACGACCACGACGGCGTAGCCAACTGCTACGACAAGTGCCCCGATACGCCCGAAGGTGTAACCGTCGATAAAAACGGTTGCCCGATAGATACCGACGGCGACGGTGTACCCGACTATCTCGATAAATGCCCCGACACGCCTAAGGGTGTGAAGGTCGATAAAGACGGTTGTCCGATAGATACCGACGGCGACGGAGTACCCGACTATCTCGATAAGTGTCCGAACACTCCGCAGGGAGTAGCTGTCGACGAAAAGGGTTGTCCGAAAGATACCGACGGCGATGGTGTGCCCGACTATCTCGATAAGTGCCCGAACACTCCTAAAGGTGTACAGGTCGACGAAAGAGGTTGTCCGCTCGATAGCGACGGCGATGGTGTAATGGACGATAAAGACAAATGTCCGGGTACGCCTAAGGGTATGCCTGTAGATAAAGACGGTTGTCCGAAAGACACCGACGGCGACGGAGTGCCCGACTATAAAGATAAATGCCCCGGTACGCCGAAAGCAGCTATCGGATATGTCGACGAAAACGGTTGTCCGAAAGACACCGACGGCGACGGTGTGCCCGACTACCAAGACGACTGTCCTACGGTCAAAGGCGTCAAGGAAAACAGGGGTTGCCCGGCAGTGAAGAAAGAGGTGCTCAAGGTATTCAAGCAAGCACTGCACGGCATACAGTTCGACTCGGGCAAGTCGACAATCAAGCCCGTATCGTTCGGTATCCTCAATATGGTGGTCGATATTATGAAGAACAATCCCGAATACAGCCTCATCATTGCAGGTCATACCGATAGCCAAGGTAACGACGATTTCAATATGACACTCTCCGACAACCGTGCTGCTGCCGTTCGTCAATATCTTATCGACAAAGGCGTATCGTCAGACCGCTTGCAGTCGAAAGGATACGGTGAGACTAAGCCTGTGGCAACCAACAAGACTGCTGCCGGACGTGCTCAGAACCGTCGTGTAGAGTTTACCGTTGTATTCGAGAAGTTTGTCAAGGCAGACGAAGCCGACGACAACACCAATCAGACGGAACAGTAAGATTTGAAAATTAGTAATATTGTTGAAGAGGCGACTATCTTTGCCATGGGGTAGTCGCTTTTTGTTTAACCACTGTGCAACGCCCAATACAAAACATTCGATTACACGCTTCAACAATTCTTCGTCCTTCATATCTTTTGGCATAGCCAAAAAAATATATTATCTTTGTTCCCGCTAATATCAAACTCAATAGATATGACCACTCTCTTTGAGTATACATCGTTAATGTTAATAATCCTAATCTTTCTGGCGATAAAATCGTGGCTCGAGTTACCGATTTTTCCGACAATTTGGCAGAAAAAGAAGCTTTTTTGTAATATTTTACCTTACGGCGAGCTCGGAGACATCTCGGAGACACCTCGGAGACGTACCGAACCTATCGCCGTACCGACATAATGTCACTTCCCGTCTTAGCCTATCAAAGTCTTTAATGCGATACTTTATGTAATTTTAACAACAGATATACATTCGAATGAAATGAAAAAAATAGTAGTATTATTAGCCCTCACCGTAGGACTTTGGATAAGTGTCTCCACTATGGCACAGAATATGAATCGTTATATCACTCTTACCGTTGCCCACGGAGCGGCAATAAAGCTCGACTTCAAGGCAGACGCGGCAGGTACAGCCGTACGGATAAAGAGCGGCAACCGCGATACTACCGTTACGGTTGGTACCGACTGGTACAACGGCAATATCCCCAGCACCTTCGCCTTCGCTGCCGACGGTAATACGATGACCGTATATGGCAATCTCTCGGCATTGTCTTGTATGATAAACGGAGCAAACCTCACCGCTATCGACCCGAGTCACAATACTGAACTCGCTGTGCTGAACCTCTTTTATAACCAACTAACCTCACTCGACCTAAGCCACAATACGAAACTTACGGGGCTCAACTGCTCGTACAACCAGCTCCTTACGCTCGATATAAGCCACAATACACGGCTTACGACCTTAGATTGCAGCTCCAACCTGCTAAGCTCGCTCGAGGTCGATAGCAACAGACTACTTGCCGAGCTCAACTGTTCGTACAACCGTCTCCACTCGCTCAATATAAGCCACAATACACAGCTCGGCAAATTGGTATGCTATGGCAATGCCTTTACTCGCGAGGTCTTCGATGATATTTTCTGCTCATTGCCCGACCGTAGCGGTATCGAGTCAGGTACGATAGAGCCGTTATACGACGTCGCTTCGTCGGAGTTTGCTACCGTCATTGCCACAAACAAGAGCAACGCCACCAATAAAAACTGGAAGGTGCGTTTTTCGCGAAACGATACCGACATACCCGCTACGGCAGGCGGCTATATATGTGGTGGCAAAAGTATAAATATGAATCGATACATCAGGCTGAAAGTCAAAAGCGGAGAAGCGATAAAGCTCGACTTCAAAGCCGCCGCTGCAGCCACACCGATAAAGATAGCAAGCGGCAGCAGCGAGCATACCGTCGAGATAGGCACCGACTGGTACGACGGCAATACTCCCAGCAACTTTGCCATCACCGCAGCAGACTCTATTATGACCATATACGGCGACGTATCCGACTTCTCTTGTGGCAGCAACGGGTCAGTTCTTACCGCAGTAGACCCAAGCCACAACCCTGAACTCGCTATGTTGAACCTATTTTACAATCAACTCTCTTCGCTCGACCTGAGCCGCAATACACAGCTCGTAGGGCTCAACTGCTCATACAACCACCTAAAAGCAATCGACCTCAGCCACAACACACAGCTAAGGTGGCTCAACTGCTCGTTCAACGAATTCGACTCGCTCAGAGTCGATAGCAATAAGCAACTGACATGGCTCAACTGTTCGTACAATCGCCTGACGGCACTCGATCTGGAGCACAACTCGGAGCTAATGAATCTATACTGTTTCTTCAATAAAATTGATGCTCTCGACGTAGGTGCCAATAGCTCTCTTACCGAGTTAGACTGCAGTTCGAATCGTCTCAGTTCACTTTCTGTCGGTAGCAACAGACGGCTTACGTCGTTGGTGTGCTACGGCAATGCCTTCTCCCGACAGGCTCTCGACGACCTCTACTGCTCGTTGCCCGACCGCAACGGTATCGCTGTAGGCTCGATACAACCTGCTAAAAACGCTCTGGCAGCCGACCTCGCTACGGTAGTCGCTACCAATGCACAGAACGCTACCTTCAAGAACTGGAAAGTGCAATACTTCGACCGCAATACCGATATAGCTACTACGGGCAATTACGCATGCATTACCACAGACATACCGTCGTCTCCTGCTCTGAGAGAGCCGTTCATACTCTACCCGAACCCCGTGGTAGACGTGCTCTACCTCTCGGCTACTGCTCGCACCATACGTGTGTATAATATCTACGGCACCGAGGTAGCCCACGCCACCGATACCGACCGTGTCGAGGTCGCTAACCTACCTGCAGGCGTCTACACCGTGAAAGCCGACGGCAGTATTGCAAAAATGGTGAAAAGGTAACGCGTTTGAATGAAAAATTAAGAAGTAAAAATGAAGGGGCGAAAGGATTTTTCGCTCCTTTTTTGTTTCCGCCCTACTTCAACAGTTAAACAATTCAACGATTAAACGCTTCAACAACATCTCAACTTAGCTACTCGAGTGTAAGACCGACGGTCTGCCCCTTTACTATCCTTGTGCCTGCGGCGACCGACTGTTGCCGTACCGTCCCTCGCCCTACAAGCCGAGTACGCAGTCCGTTTCGCTCCAAAAGATAGATTGCGTCTTTTGCCCCCATACCCACTACGTTGGGCACGAGGTTTTGTATCGTCTCCAACTCTACGGTGCGGATACGATTGCTGTCGTTGCGGGCAATAACCCACTCGTATCCGAGGATATCGGCATCTACATCGAGACGTCGGAAAAGATACTTCATCACATCGCCTCTACCTCGCTTCACCGCTGTGGGCAGATATTTGATACTGTCTTGCAGACGGGCTTTGGTACCCGAGTTGTGTACAAACATCACCTGCTCGGCTATATTGCGAAAAACCTCTCCACTCTGCGACCCCCAGATATTGGGGCGTTGCATCACTACTATACACGAGTACAACGGGTGGTCAGCAGGGAAATATCCGCAGAAACTCACTTGGTCGGTCGTGTGTCCCTCTGTAAAGAAGACGGCTGTGCCGGTCTTACCGGCGAAACTCACTCGCGACGAACGACAACTGTATGCCGTACCGCCTTTCTTCTCTACCACGCTGCGTAGCATATCTTGCAGCTGTGCGATAGTCTTCTTCGATGCTATCGGGCGGCTTGCCGTCTTGGCGTGGAAACGCTTGGTAGTACCATTGTCCGATATCTCTTTTACTATAAAAGGGTCTATCAGTTTGCCTCCATTTGCGATAGCGTTGTAGAAACGAAGCATATATATGGGCGGCACTGCCGTCTGGTATCCAAACGACAGAGTCGGCAAGTCGGTGCGATTGATGGTGTCTTTGACGTTCCAATATTTCATCGGTCCTATCTTGAAGCCTGTGGCTCCGGGCAGTTGTATGTCGAATGGCTCGGTTACTCCTGTCTTTCGTATGTCGGCTACGAAATCCATCGGTCGGTTCTCGTAAGCTTCGCCTATGATGTTCGACGTGCCTACGTTCGACGAAAAGGCGAGAACGTCCGATACCGTCAGCGCACTCCACGATGGGTTTGGGTTGTGGTCGGTTACTCGCGGGTAACGCTTATTGTAGGAGTCTACTATCGTATTCGGTTCTACTATACCTCGCTCCAGAGCCACGAGCAACGATAGTGTCTTGAATGTCGACCCCGGCGGGTTGAGGTCGGCGATAGCCATATTACCACCCTCGAAGTAACCGCTCGGCGAGTAATACAGGTTACTTATGGCTTTTATCTCGCCTGTGGCTACCTCCATCAGTATTGCGCAGCCTCGCTCTATACCGAGTGCTTGTGCCTGACGCAGTAGGCAAGAGTGGGTTATCTCTTGCATCTCTATGTTGAGAGTAAGAGTAACGTCGGCTCCGTCGATAGCCTTCTTATCGTCGTAGTATACGGTCTTACTACGGCTTATCTTTATCGGATTGCTTATGCCGTCGATACCCCTGAGCAGAGAGTCGAACTGCAACTCTATGCCGAAGCGTCCGCTTGTCGTACGGCTCTTGTCGGCGAAGAGATCGCCTATCGTCCTCAGTGCCATACCGCCGTAAGGGTGCACACGTCGGTTTACCTCTTCCGATACCATACAGTCGGTATACTTGCCCCTGCCGGTATTGAATAGCGGCATCTTCATTAGCTCTTTGCGTTGTAGGTAGTCGACATAACGTCGGGTAAGGAGTACCTTTTTCTTCTTTGCATACGCTTCGTTTATTCTGGCTCTGTAATACGATGGTGGGGCATCGCCCAAGTATGCCGACAGACTCTCCGATAGCTTATTGATGCTGTCGGTGCGGTTGAACTTCCAACGCTCAGCTTTCGGACTCTTACGACGCTTTTGGCTGAGGTCTTTCTCTATTATATGCATCTGTTGTCCGTTGAAGAATATCTTATACACCTTCATCGATGCGGCGAGTATCTCCTTCTCGCCTTTGCTGTTGTAGCAATATATCGTACCTCGCAGCGGTTCTATACGGCGTGGTTTGTTGAGGCTCTTGATGGTAGTGCCTATATCGCCCCAAGTATTGCCATCGATATACTGTATCTTTATTATGCCGTAAAGACATGCTGCAAACAACCCTACAAAAAGCAGATATATCAGTGCGAAACCTATTTTAATCCTGTTTTTGGTATCCATCTTGCTCTACTTTGTCGGCTATAGGGGCTTTATCTTTTTTAGTATAATAATGTAAAATCACTCCGCTCTTTGGAAACTGCCCTCTAAGGCATCGCAGTAGATACAGTGCTTCGAGCCGTCGTCGAGAACTTTGTATAGTGGAGGTACATCTTCTACCGTCGATATGCAGCGTGGGTTGCCACAGGGCGAGGCTTCTACGATATTGTCTGTCGCAGTAGGCTGCTTGCCCTCTTCTGCCCATTTGAGCAACGTATATATTAGAGCCATACGGATATATTTGCCGTTGCGTACTTGCTCGAAATACAACGCTCCTGGGTGAGAGTCGACCTCGTATGCTATCTCGTTTACCCTTGGCAGAGGGTGGAGTATTATTATATCTTTTTTGGCATAAAATAGTTTATTCATAGTAAGAATAAAGCTGTTTTTCAGCCGCTCGTATTTCTCTTCGCTATCGAAACGCTCTTTCTGTACGCGAGTCATATAGAGAATATCGAGGTTGGGCATAACTTCGTCGAGGCTGTCGGTCTCGTAGTATTTATAGCCCTTCTTGTCGATATCCTTTCTCAGATAGTCGGGGATAGCGAGTTCTCGAGGCGATACGAATACAAACTCCACTCCGGGGTAACGTCCCATAGCTTTAGTGAGTGAGTGCACGGTACGTCCGTATAGGAGATCGCCGCAGAAGCCTATGGTAAGGTTCGAGAATCTGCCTTTGTTGCGATATATCGTAAGCATATCGGCGAGTGTCTGTGTCGGGTGGCAATGCCCGCCGTCGCCGGCGTTGATGATAGGTATTGAAGCATATTGCGAAGCGACCCACGGAGCTCCCTCTTTGTGGTGGCGCATAGCTATGATATCGGCAAATTTCTCTACCACACGTACGGTATCGGCTACTACTTCGCCTTTGCTCACAGACGAGGCGGCAGCATCGGAGAAGCCCAAGACACTACCGCCAAGCTCCATCATTGCAGCGGTGAAACTCAGACGTGTCCGTGTGCTCGGCTCATAGAAAAGAGTTGCCAACTTCTTACCCTTGCAAGCCTCGGCGTAACTGCTACGATTGGCTATTATATCCATTGCGAGCCGTACGAGGCTCTCCAACTCTTCGACGCTGAAATCTGTTATTTCCAGCAGACTACGTATCTTACTAAGCATATATTATTATATTATAACGTTGTTTGATAGGTGTATTCCCGTTGCGGCAAACGGCTGAGCAAAATTAGATATAAATTTCCACTCTTCGCTCCCTTTGACGTAAAAAATATAGATACAAACTATTTTAGGCGTTGTATATACACACTTAAAATATTACTCAATACAACACAATTAATTCGTAATTGTCTTTGTAGCTATTCGATGAGGAATCTCTTCTTTTCGAATAATAATATTAATTTTGTACTCCATACAAAAAATAAAAGTTCTGTAAACGATGAATAATCAATTTATCAAAAAGTGGGGTG
>CAJPPQ010000034.1 GCA_905372605.1 Porphyromonadaceae bacterium | reverse complement strand
TGACCTCTTCCTTACCAAGGAAGTGCTCTACCACTGAGCTACAACAGCATTAAATACTTAACTTTCGGTTATATTTAGATATGAACCAACCTAATCCTATTCTAAACTGCAAAAGTAGTGTTTTTTTTTGATTCAACAAAATTTTATTTTTATTCTCCTCCAACGACACTCTTCTATCTTCTCACAATCAACCATATACCAAAAGCAAAAATTATTATGTAAAAAAACAAGTACACTTACAGCTCATTCTCTTTGAGCCTTTCAGCGTTTTCGGCAATAGTGAGTTGATCGATACACTCTTGTATATCTCCGCCCATAAAAGAAGGTAAATTATATATGGTATAATTAATCCTATGGTCGGTAATACGTCCTTGCGGGTAGTTGTAGGTACGTATTTTGGCACTTCTATCGCCGGTGGAAACCATCGTTTTACGCTTTGAGGCGATGCTATCGATATATTTTTGGTATTCCATATTGTATATTCTGGTGCGAAGCTCGACAAGTGCTTTGGCTTTATTCTTGAGTTGCGACTTTTCGTCTTGGCACTGTACGGTGATACCTGTGGGTATGTGTACGAGCCTAATGGCTGAATATGTGGTATTTACCGACTGTCCGCCGTGTCCTGAGGCACAGAAGATATCTGTCCTTATATCGCTCTCTTTGAGTTCGATATCGAATTCTTCGGCTTCGGGCAATACGGCTACCGTTGCTGCAGAGGTGTGTACCCTACCCTGACTTTCGGTAGCAGGCACACGTTGTACTCGATGAACTCCGCTTTCGTATTTTAGCACTCCATAAACATTTGTACCTGAAACTGTAAATATTATCTCTTTGTAACCGCCCATAGTACCTTCGGTAAACGATGTAACCTCAGTCTTCCAGCCTTTGCTCTCGCAAAATTTGGCGTACATTTTAAATAAATCGCCCGCAAAAATAGCCGCCTCGTCGCCACCGGTACCGCCACGAATCTCGACGATAGCATTCTTACCGTCTTGCGGGTCGGCAGGGACGAGCAAAAGTTTTATCTCTTCTTCGAGCGGCTCTAACTTTTTCGATAGCGAATCGACTTCTTGCCGTGCAAGCTCGCGAAGCTCTTCGTCGCGTTCGGTAGCAAGTATCGTATTAGCCTCTTGTATGTTACGCACCATCGACGAATACTCGTTGCGTTTGGCGATTATCTTTTCGAGGTCTGAATACTCTTTATTGAGTTTGATAAAACGTTTTGTATCTGCTATTACCGATGGGTCCGTGATTAAAGTCGATATCTCTTCGAATTTCGAAGACAACCCGTCGAGTTTTTCTAACAATTTGTTTTCCACTAAGTAATATTGATATTTGTCCGATTTTTTTCGAACTGCAAAATTATCACTTTTTCCGATACAATTATCGGAAATTTAGTACCTTTGCTGTCGTTTTTATAATGTATATCACTATACAATATGTTGCCACATACGTTGTTTATAATCATTTTCGTCGTTTTTACTGTCGATTTCATATTCGAGCGCCTTATGTCGTGGCTCAATATAAAGGCATCGCGGTCTCCGCTCCCACCCGAAGTGAGCGATATATACGACAACGAGAAATATATGCGACAGCAGCAGTATTTCCGCACAAATTCACAATTTGGTATCGTTTCGGCAATATTTTCGTTTTCAGTAATGGCTTTTATGCTACTCTTCGACGGTTTCGCATATATCGATACTGTCGTTAACGGCTTTAAATTGCCCGATGTACTGGTATCGATACTATTTTTCGGAGTATTGTATGTAGCTAACGACGTGATTACATTGCCATTCGATGTTTACGATACGTTTGTAATAGAGCAGCGGTTTGGGTTCAACAAGACCACTCCCCTCACTTTCATATTAGACCGCATAAAAGGCTATCTTTTAACGGTTTTAATAGGATTTGGGCTACTATGGGCAATCATAACGATATACAATGCCACTCCACAATACTTTTGGATATTGGCTTGGGGCGTAGTATCTGTAATAGAGCTATTTATAAGCGTATTTTATTCGAACCTGATAGTACCGCTATTCAACAAACAGACACCTTTGGCAAGCGGTGAATTGAGAGACAAGATAGAAGACTTCGCACAAAAGGTAGATTTTCCTATAAAAAATATCTACACTATCGATGGCTCTCGGCGATCGACTAAGGCAAATGCATATTTCTCAGGCATGTTTGGCAAAAAACGAATTGTACTATACGACACTCTGATAGAGACACTTACCACAGACGAGATAGTAGCAGTGTTAGCACACGAAATAGGACATTACAAACACAAACACACTCTTAAAAGCATGATAATCACACTTTCTTCGAACTTACTACTATTTTGGCTATTAGGAATAATCTTAGACAACGATACATTTGCAGAGGCTATCGGCGTACACACCGGAGCGTCGTTTCATATCAACATACTTGTATTTGCCATACTCTACACTCCTATATCGTTGATTTTAGACATCTTGTCTAACGTCCTTTCTCGCAGATTCGAGTATCAGGCAGATGACTTTGCAAAGAAAAACGGATTAGCAGCTCAACTTATATCGGCACTCAAGAAACTATCTGCCAACTCTTTGAGCAATCTTACGCCTCATAATTTGGTAGTATTTGTCGGATATTCACACCCTACGCTATACCGCAGAATATTGAACCTCACAACAAAACAAAAAAATTAAATAAAAGAACATACAAACATATAAGTGAAATAATCATGAAAAGTTTTTTTAAATATCTATTTGCCACCATATTAGGACTTTTTATTTTCTCGATAATATGGGTAGTAATATTTTTCGGTATCATCGGAGCTGCAATGTCGGGGACAAAAGAGGTAAGGATATCGGACAATTCGGTGTTTGAACTGAAACTCGAAGGAATACTCGTAGAACGCCATAAAAACGACGTAATCAGTTCGTTTGCCTCAGAGATAAACTCTTCGGTATCGGAAATAGCCCTCGACGATATTATGGCAAGTATCGACAAGGCAACCGACAACGACAATATAAAAGGTATTTATCTCCATATCGGCGACTTTTCTGCATCCGTGGCATCTCTGCAAGAGATTTACAACGGATTGGAGAGGTTCAAAAAAACGGGGCGATTCATAGTAGCCTATGCCGACTCGTATGGCAACGGCACATACTATCTTTCGTCGATAGCCGACAAAGTATATATGAACCCTTCAGGAACTCTTGCTCTTACGGGTATAAATATTTCTACCGTATTTTTCAAAGACTTATTGTCGAAAATAGGTGTAGAGATGCAGATTTTCAAGGTCGGTACTTTCAAATCGGCAGTAGAGCCTTTCACTCAAACAAGTATGAGCGAAGCTAATCGACTGCAACTTACAACATTTATCAACTCGATATGGACAGAGATAACTAAAACTATTGCACGCAACAGAGGTATTTCCGATACGGAAGTAAATCTGTATGCCGATTCGGGGCTATTTCTCGACGACGCACAAACAGCTGTACAACACAAACTTATAGATTCGTTAGTATATAGCAGCGATATGAAAGAGATAATAGAAAAACGTGTCGACAAAGACTATAAAACTCTGACGATAAACGATATGAAGCTCGTAGCTCAAAATAAAGAATACTCTAAAAATCGTATTGCGATAGTATACGCCGTGGGTGAAATCGACGGAGGCAATAAAAATGACGGCATCGACTCCGAAGATATTTCCGAAGACCTGCTCGATATAGCCGACAACGACAAAATTAAGGCTGTAGTACTTCGTATAAACTCACCGGGAGGCAGTGCCTACGGTTCGGAACAGATATGGAAGGCGGTAAGTGTCGTTAAATCGAAGAAACCCATAGTAGTATCTATGGGCGACTATGCTGCTTCGGGTGGTTACTATATCGCCTGCAATACCGACAGAATATTCGCTCAACCAACGACGCTTACGGGCTCTATCGGTATATTCGGAATATTTCCGAATATAGGCGGGCTTACAGATAAGCTCGGTATAAAATTCGACAACGTAAAGACTAACAAATACAGCGACTTCGGAGCTACGTATCGCCCGATGAATACGGAAGAACGGGTTATTTTGCAGCGATATATCAACAACGGATACGAACTTTTCACCAAACGCTGTGCCGAAGGACGCGATATGAATATCGATTCGCTCAAAGCGATAGCCGAAGGAAGAATATATTCAGGCACAGACGCTATGCGACTCGGACTTGTCGACGAAATGGGCGGGCTCGAAGAAGCAATTGCCTTCGCTGCTAAAAAAGCCAATATCAGCGACTATACACTCAAATATTATCCGTCGGTAAAAAGTCTGATTGAGCAGATTTCGGATATATTTTCTACATCGATCGAGGAACACATAGTAAAATCGCAACTTGGCGAAAACTATCGACTGTTTCGTACAATACAAAGAGCACAAACTACGACAGGTATCAAAGCAATAATGCCTTATAGTATCACTGTGAAATAAGATAGAAATCAATACTTACGGTCGAATATCTCCGAATATATGAATGCTCGCTGCCAATCGGTCGGTGTATCGAGCGATACGTCGATATGCCTGCTGTCGTCGGTATTGGGAGTATCTGTTTTGTGCGTGTGAATACTCTTCGACACTGCCAAACCGTCGTGCATATCGGATATGGAGATACCCGATAAGAAAATTGGAGCCGTGCTATCTATATTCTTATTGCCTTCATACTGACGATTGGAATATCGGTCGAGACTATCTGCCGCCTCTTGTTTGTAGTCGTCGATAGATGATTCATCGTATCGGTCGCCGCCAAATGTCTGAGGGGTATTGTTTTCGTCGTCGGTATCGAATATATCTTTCCATGGTTCCAATGGTTTAGGTCTCGGCGACGATAAAGGTTTGGATTGCTGTCCTTTCTTTTTACTCTTCTGATATATACTTACAATAGCCGAAAGTATGGCTATAATCATAAAAATATACCCTTTGAAATCTTCCATATCGATATTTTATTAACTACTCTGTGTTTACAATTATTTTCCGACTCTCTGTTACGAGAAATACTCGTATTATTATGCTATTTGCGCTTTTACGAAAAACACGTACTCTGCCGTATAGTACTTTGTCGAACGATCCGTTGCGTTTTATCAAAGTACCCCTGCCTGTAACCGTATCGGAGGGTACGAGCGAAAACTCCCTAATACTGCTTCCGACACTATATTCTCCTGCTACAATAGACTTGGCTATCAATGGAGTAGCCATCTCTATTTGCAACAAATCTCCGACATTATTGCCATATTTCACTCTGAATATACGGCAGCCGACATTGTATAAATCGTCCATGTCGTCGATTGCCGATGTACGACGGTCGAAGACAACGGTATCGGCAGTGGTATTGCTTCTATCGTATAGCGGTATCTTACCGCTATACGATAGTTCGATAACTTCATCTTTATCGCCTCGGAATACTCCTTCAACCACATATTGCGACATACGTTTGGATATATTGAATACACCCTCTTTGATAAGTACGACGCTATTGCCACCGCCAGATAGATTGCCGAAATAAGAGCCTAAAACATATCGGCGGTCGTTGTGTTCCCGCAAATAGCCCGATAGAAAGGCATACTGTATCGGAGTATTGCTTTGGCGGAAAGTACCGAGCGCTATACTATCGGTACTCTTGGGAGCAAAGAGCTGCATATTGATATAAGTACCGGCTCCGGTAATATCGCCGTTAGGTTCAATCTGACATCCGTCGGACAGGAAGCGTACGACAACGGTGTTGTAACTATTGTCGTACGAATCGCCATAGAAATAGGCGAGTGCCTTAGACGAATCGAACGCAATATTTATCGGCAGTACTGCGACCTCGATAGAGGCTCGAAGTTTGCCGCAACGTGCAGTAACGATACAGCTACCTGTGTATACTGCCGTTATATGCCCCATTTTATCGACAACCGCTACCGAATTGTCAGACGACTTCCAAGTGATTTTATCATAGTCTGTCTCCGAAAACGGTTCCATGAATAGCTCGGCAGTATACTGCTCATCGACAGATAGTTGCACCTTATCTTTTTTGAAATATATGTTCTTTATCTTGTTTTGCTCGCACGAGTACAGACAGACGACAATACACATTACACATATTGCGGCAACAATATTACCGCAAATATTTTTCGAATACCTATTCGTAAAACAGTTATATCTCATATCAATACCTTGTTTGGGGCAATATTAATCGTTTTTTTCGTACGGCACGAAATATTTCATTTGTCGATTTTGAGACTAATATATTTGTTGTAGGTTGCAAAGACATCTTTTACAAATCGCGATGTGTGCTGAGCACGGAAATACCCGAGTTTTACGACCTTGTCGTTGTAATACTTCGGTTTCGATTTTAGCAACAGATATTTTTCGATATTGCTCCACTTCTGAGGGTTGCTGCCATACTTACGAGCAAGTCTTATAGCGTCCCATATATGCCCTTGCCCTGCGTTGTATGCTGCTACGACAGTTTTTTTTCGTTCGACACTGTCGGTGATGAAATCAAACATTTTGTCGAGCGACGATATCAACTTCGTGGCGGCGGCGATATTGGCAGACGGCTCCAGAAAAGTAGAGTCGTTGAGTCCGTATTTTATACCCGTCCGACGCATAAGCTGCATTATGCCGATAGCACCGTTTGCAGAGACAGTATTCGGATTGAAACGGCTCTCGTTGAATGCCATAGCAGCCAGAAATCGCCAATCCCAACCCAACACGTCGGCATTGAGGCGGAATATCGAGTCGTAGGGCGATATATAGCCTTCAGATACTACGAGGTCGAAATAGTTGCTTCTGCTCAGATATTTATTGCTGGTATACTTCAAATACTTCGACTTCGATATATCGGCATACCAAGCATTGATAGCACTATCGAGCTTTGGAGCGTCGTGCCTCACAATCCATCCCTTAGGTAAAGGAATGGATATCAGCATACCTATATCGATATTATTGAAATATTTCTTACCGAGTTCGGCTACATCTTTGTCGGCTACGGTCAGTGGTATCTTGTTTTTCGATACACGATAGATAATTTGCTCTATATTAAGTGTATCTGAAATATATTTTATATTGATACCTCCTCCGATTTCGTCGTTCAGGTGGCGTAGACGAGTGCAATACTTCGACTTGTGCTGTACGTATACATCGCGGTCGATAAGTTGCATAATATTTCGTATCGGTCTATTTTTGCGAGGCTGTACGAGCACCACGGGTGACATTACTTCTACGTCGGTAGCTAGAAATTCTTTACGTATCGATTTGGTTGTAGGCAGTTTATACGCTGCAAAGTCTGCCTCGCCGTCTCTCAACATTTTTTTTAGTTGCTCTTCGGAAGTAGCTATGACGACGTGGAGCTCTACTCCAAGATAGTCGGCAAGGTTCTGAGCCAAAGCGAAATCGAAACCCATCTCTTCGTCGCCCACAGTATAATAACTGATAGCACTTTCGAGGGTTACGGCTCGCAGCTGTCCGCGTTTGATAATATCGTCTAAGTCACCGAAAAACTTTTGACTATCGCTTTTACAACCATCGAATAGCAACACTACGACAGCGATAAGCACATAAATACTTTTTTTCATAATCTACAGATAATTATGGTTATCGAAAAATGAAGCGACATATTCGCATAGACAAATCACAATAAGACACTTATAGACATTACGTCTATTTCAGCCTTTTACTTATAGCGTCGTACTCAGTCTCATAACCGGGTTTCTTGAGCAGAGCAAACATATTTTTCTTGTAAGCCTCTACTCCGGGCTGGTCGAAAGGATTGACTCCGAGCATATATCCACTGATACCGCAAGCTTTCTCGAAGAAATATATGAGCTGCCCGATACAATACTCGTCGAGGCGAGATATCGTGATATTTATATTTGGTACTCCGCCATCGGTATGTGCCAATACAGTGCCCTCGTAAGCTTTTCTGTTAATGAAATCGATACGTTGTCCGGCCAAGAAATTGAGTCCGTCGAGGTCGGTCGGTTCTTTGCCGAGATATACTTCGTGCCGAGGGTTGTCTACATATATGAAAGTCTCGAACATCATCCTTACGCCCTCTTGCATATATTGCCCCATCGAGTGCAGGTCGGTCGTATAGTCCACTGCAGCAGGGAATAAGCCCTTGTGTTCTTTTCCTTCGCTTTCGCCGTAGAGCTGTTTCCACCACTCTGCAAAATAGTGGAGCTTGGGGTTGAAATTGGCGAGAACCTCTACCTTTTTTCCTTTCTCAAACATAAGATATCTTGCTGCAGCATATTCGATAGCGACATTTTTCCCCGAATCGAACGGAAGACACGATATATCCTGAGCCATCTCGAGAGCTCCATCGATCAGCTTGTCTATATCGAAGCCTGCTATAGCTATGGGCAATAGCCCTACGGGAGTCAGTACCGAATATCGTCCGCCGATATTATCTTCGATTACATACGATTTGTAACCGCAAGTATCGGCAAGAGTCTTGAGCGCACCTCGTTTTTTGTCGGTAATAGCCACGATAAGACGTCGTGCCGATTCTGTGCCCTGCTGCTCCTCGAGCTGACGGCGTAGCAGGCGAAACGCCAGCGCCGGCTCGGTAGTAGTACCCGACTTCGAGATGCAGATGATACCAAACTTACGATTTCTTAGAAAACTCTGGAGTTCAAACAAATAGTCTTCGCTCATATTGTGTCCGGCATAGAGGATAATCGGATGTCGGCGGTCTTTTTTGAGCATATCGAACGGGTCGGAGAGAGCCTCTATCACTGCTCGGGCTCCAAGATAACTGCCACCGATACCGACCACCACCACTACATCACACTCCTTTTGCAGCAGGCGAGCTGTCTCGTTTATTTCGTCGATAGGCAATTCGGAACGTAGCATCGGCAGGCGTACCCAACCAAGGAAATCGCTACCTTTGCCTCCACCATCGGATAATAAATTGTTGGCTACCTCTGCTTTTTGTTTTATCTCGTCTGTAAACTTCACACCAGCGTGCGAAAAATCTATTTTTATATCACCCATATCTTTATATATTGATTTTTATAAATAATGTAGCAAAAGTAATAAATAGTTGCGACTTAGAAAAATCGATTGTCTTCGAGGCTCTACATCTGAGGTTAGTTTGCATTAAACAGAAAAGATATACCTTTGCACGAAATTTTACGTTTACCGTACAAATCATATTATCATAGCATATCGCCGAATGACAAAGAAACTAAAGATAGAGACTTACGGATGCCAGATGAATGTAGCCGATAGCGAAGTAGTGGCTGCTATAATGATGTCTGACGGTTATCGGTTGACAGACGACGAAAAAGAAGCCGATACCATTATTGTAAATACCTGCTCCGTACGCGACAACGCCGAACAGAGAGTAATATCGCGACTGCAATATTTCAATTCGCTACGTAAAAAAAACAAATCGCTCAATATAGGTGTAATTGGCTGTATGGCAGAGCGTATGCAAGGCGAACTTATCGAACAGCATAATATAGATTTTGTCGCTGGCCCCGACTCGTACCTCGACCTACCAAACCTCGTGGGAGCAGTAGAGAGAGGCGAAAAGGCAATAAACATAGAGCTATCGAAGACAGAGACTTACAAAGATGTGATGCCTGCTCGTATAGGCAAATCGATTCTCGGTTTTGTGTCTATTATGCGTGGGTGCAATAAATTTTGTTCGTACTGCATAGTGCCCTATACTCGAGGCAGAGAGCGTAGTCGCGAAGTACAGAGTATAATTGGCGAGGTAAAAGACTTGCAAGCAAGCGGTTACAAAGAGGTTACCCTTTTGGGACAGAACGTAGACTCGTATCTATACAGAGACGAAAACGGCAATACGACCGACTTCTCGCAACTGCTCGAAACAGTTGCCACCGCCGTACCCGATATGCGTATACGTTTTACGACATCGTACCCTAACGATATGACCGATAGCACGATAGAGACTATTGCCAAGTACCCCAATATATGCCGCTACATACACCTACCCGTACAGAGCGGAAGCGATAATATCCTCCGACTGATGAAACGCAAATATAACCGACAGCAGTACCTCGAGCGCATCGAAGCTATCAGGCGAATACTGCCCGAGGCATCTATCGGCACCGATATTTTCTGTGGTTTCTCGGGCGAGTCGGAGCAAGACTTCGAAGATACTCTGTCGCTTATGCGTGAGGTACGTTTCGATATGGCGTTTATGTTTAAATACTCCGAACGACCGGGTACGTTCGCCGCCCGACATTTGCCCGACAATGTGTCGGAAGAGGTAAAAGTGGAGCGCCTCAATAAAATCATTGCCCTGCAAAATAGCCTCAGCCTACAGAGCAATCTCGACGATATCGGCAAAACATTCGAAGTGCTCGTGGAGGGTTACTCCAAGCGTTCTCGCGACGATTTCTACGGACGTACCTCGCAAAACAAGGTAGTGATATTCCCTAAGAACGGCACTAAAATCGGTGATTTCGTCGACGTAAAAATCACCAGAGCCACAGGAGCATCGCTCATAGGCGAAGTAACCCGATAGGCTATAAGAAAAAATATACTAACCACAGCAGCAAACTATTAAGGGAAAATTATAGTACCTTTGATAATAAATACGATGGTAACAACAACAACGACCATAGATTAAATCGACAGATGAATACAAAAGCAAAAGGATATATAGCAGGAATATTAGCAGCAGTT
>CAJPPQ010000033.1 GCA_905372605.1 Porphyromonadaceae bacterium | reverse complement strand
TATACTTGCTGTCGTCGAAAGAGGCTACCGCAACAAACGTCGACGTATCGTTCGGATCCGACATATAGCCGACCTCGAAGACTCCACATATATTAGCCTCTCTGTTTAGTTTGAATTTGAGTTGCAAGGTACTCAATGGTACATTCATCGCAGGTAGGATAAGATACTGAAGTCGCTTGTGAGTAAACGCCATTGCTTTCGACGGTACTCCGGCGTTTGCATTCTTTGCCACCACCGAAGGAAACTTAGTTATACTACTGCCTAATATCTTTGTCCAGCAGTCGGGAATAGATTCCACAGGTGTATTCTCGAAGTTTTCCGATATGGTAGCAACAGGTGTACAAAGAGTCCTATGCACCAAGACAGTACTGAAAGTGCTCTGCTCGATAGCGCTGCAAATGGCTTTGACCCTAAAAATATATTGTGTACCTGCTTCGAGCCCTGCGATGGTGGCTTCAGGTGTAGCGGTAACGTTAGGCGAGAATGTAGTCCAAGCAGTCTCGGAGGCTTTGTGGTACTGTACAGCCCATTCCGTTTCGGAACCGCCTGCCGTCCAAGCTATCTTTACCGAATTGTGTGTGGTATTGATAGTCCTAAGCGACGAAGGCGTCGGACAGTTGGGGTTTACATTTTCACGATAACCGAAAGCAGCTACCGGAAGGTCGTTGTCGATAGCAGTCGTGTAACCCAGACCGACTCCATTGTTCAAAATACGTCCGCCGGCAGTGTATACATCCGAAAACTGACGAGAATCGCTTCCCCACACTGCCACACATTTTTTTCTATGCGACGGCTTATAATAATAATATGCTACTACTGCTCCCTCTGCATTAACGCCAGCCGAGTCGGTAATCGTTATCAGAAGGTTGCCGCCATTATATAGATATGGATTCGACGAGAAGTCGAGTACCAACTCTTGGTCATTTACCATATCATCGAAAAGATTAGCTGTGTAATTTACGGTTGCTTGTGGCGAGTTCAAATCGACATCGTACCAGACATAAGTACCAACGCCCGCAGTATCGAACTTCAATTTTTCTTGAGCCACTTCAGTGATATAGACTCTGATCTTGCTCGAATAGTCTTCGGTATAATACCAACTTTCGTTGAAAAACTTAAATTTGACCGAAGTAATCAATTTGCCTACGAGTGGCTGCAGGTCAGAGGCAGGATATACCAGCTGCGAAGCAGAATTGTTGTAAACCCACAATGTAGGGGCATTCTGAGTATTAAATCCATCGTACCTATTACTCGAAGGCGGATTTTGATAGTTGCCTACGTAGTGATAATTTTGTGCTCGCAGAAGCCCCAAAGCCCCAAGCACAAAAAACAAACAAAATATTATTCTTCTCATTTTTATGAATCTATTGTTTTTAATTTATTGGTAAAAAAACTCCGCAAAAGTAGTGCCTGACAATACCGCAGGCAATACTCATAAGTAGTGATTTTTTATTGCCGATTTAACAGATAAATATTATAGTTTTTCCTCGATAAAATTACTATGTCACAACTATACTTCTCGGTTCTATTTTTTACACATAAAAAACTAACGACAAATCATCACCACCGATATAAGTTCAAGATAAAAATAAAAGTGGAGTCGCCTGCAACGGCAGACAACTCCACTTTCGATCATTCTATTTTTGCTCAATTATCAACTTCTCTATTACGACCCTATCGCCCGAAACGATACGAACTAAGTAGTTGCCCGCGGCAAGCGAAGAGACATCGAACGAGATGCTGCTTTCGCCCGCTGCTATGCGATAACAACCCACTAATCTACCGAGCATATCAGATATCTGTACGTCGGCTCCGTCGGTACTACCATCGAGAGCAATAGTAACGAAGTCGTCGGCAGGGTTCGGGTAAACGACCACTCGGTAATCGGCTCTGTCTACGTCAGAAGCCGAGAGCGTCGTGAACCGCAACGTTTCGCCCTTAGTCATCGGGTAAGTATTCGTTACGGCGTACGCGTAGAATTCGTACTCGGTATTCTGACCCAGACCGCTCAGGTTACCGTCGGTAGTCTGTGTCCATACCACCTCGCCAACTTTCTTGTACTTCCAGCCCTGCTCTACAATAGGCTCGGTGCCGGCAGTAACGGTCTTACGCAGCGTAGCGGCATACACACCGATAGCCGTTGCGTCTAATGTAGTCACCGTCGGTGGCGTGTGAGCAAGAGTGGTGAAGGTCAGAGTAGCGCCATTGTAGCCGTCGGCGTTAAGACCTGTTTTAGCGTATGCGTAGAACTCGTACTTGGTATTTTGCTCCAAAGCGGAGAGCTCGCCATTACCTAACACTACAAGCCAAGTGCTTTCAGTAGCCTTACGCCACTTCCATCCTTGCTCTGTTACGGGCTCCGATGGGTCGGAGGTTATTGTCTTATGTAGAGTAGCTCCCGTCTGAGTAATATCGGTAGCTGCCTCGGTAGTAACCGTCGGGTGTACTACCGGATTACCCGTAGTGGTGAAGCTTAGGGTGGCTCCTCGGTAAACCGAGTCTTTGACTTGGGCAAATGCATAGTATAGATAAGTAGTGTGTGGCGATAGCCCTGTAAGTACGCTATCGGTCACTTGTCTCCACAGAGCACTTGTGGTATCGGCTTTGTAGAAAAAGCCCTCTTCGTCGATAAGATAGCTACCCTCCGTTACCTTTTTATGCAGTGTAGCAGTATTGTGGGTAATGTTGTCGGCAGGCAGTGTTACTACTGTCGGTGGGATATTTCTTTTCACTAAGATATTATCAAGATAAAGGTCGTTGTCGCCATTACCTACCAACGACTCGGCATAGAATGCTATCTTTACTACTCCCGAATATTTCGATAGGTCTACCGTAAACGGAGTAGCTATATTGCTCACGTTATTCAAGCGGTGTGTAGCAGTACTGTCGTTGCTCCATACGGTAGCGTTGGCTCTTGCCCACGTCGTACCGTCGTCGGTAGAGACTATCACCATAAACTTATCGTCGTCTCTGTTGCCGGCTGCCTTATCGGAGCTATTATGTTTGGTAAACGACAAATCGAATTCGAGAACACTATTTGCCTCCAATCGTATCGATGGTGTTACCAACCATCCATAGGTGCTGCTGCCGAATATGTTTATCTTGGCTTTGCTGCCTGTGTTCATTCCGTATGTACTATTGTCGTATTTCCATATTCCCGATAAGTAAGATGACGTTGTTACATTTTTCAATTCGGCACCACCGAATACGTCGGACGCTTTCTGGTCGTACCGAGCCCAGCATCTCGGCGGGAACATCGTGGCGGTAGCCTGTGAGAAGTCTTCCATCCAAGGCAATGCGGTAGCACCGCACAGAGTGTAGAAAATCGACTCGCTTGTAAAGGCACTCTCCGACGATATTGCCGTACAGAGCGACTTCACTCGTACCAGATACTGAGTAGATGCTTTCAAATGCTTCAACGTATAGCGTGTGGTCGATATGCTGTCGATTGTTGTCCACTCGCCGTCAGCTCTTGTTTTGTATTCCAATGTCCAGCGTGTCTCGGTGCCGCCCGCATTCCACGATACTACTGCCGAATCGGTCGAAATAGTAGCTTCCTCTACGGAGAGCCTTATCGGTCTGCGGCAGGCAGGCAAGCGGTGGATGTCCAAGTCGTCCATCTCGTAACCCGAAGAGCCTGTCGTGTCGGGTATCAGACGGAATGCTATATACCTATGAGTAGACGGAGCAGCCGCAAGCGATACGTCGTACGTATGCGGTAGGTTGTCTGTGGAAGCAATATTATCCATAGCGACGAAAGTAGCGGAATCCGATGGGTCGGACATCACTCCGACGATAAAGGGAGCACTCTTTTTGTCCGTACGAGTCAGAGTGAACGATACTTCGAGAGTATCGAGAGCCACTTCGAACTTAGGCATAACAACGAGGTTTTGTTTTTTATCGAAGTACGAATTATTGGCTTTGAATGCCAACTTACCGTTTACTACTTCGGGGTATAATTTTTGAGGCCATCCTCCTTTGAATGATAATACTTTCGTCCAGCAACTCGGCAGATTGCCGTTGTGTGCCTGGGACGAAGAGAAGTCCTCCAGCAAAGGAATAGTCGTTATATGTCGGCAATCGGTACGGAACGTTAAGGGCACCAGATTCCAATCGCTCAACTCGGTCGGACTACACTTAGTCCTCACCCAGAATCGATATTCGGTGTCTGGAGTCAGTCCCGATACGGTAATGCTATCGGAAGTAATGGTAGTAGGTGTAAGTGTATCGGGACTTACCGACGGGTTGTCGGTATAGACATACTGCCAAGTATTAGCCGAAGCCTCGTGTTTGAACGATATATCGGCAGAGTCTGGTTTGATATTCGACACTTTGAGATTGGTCGTCGGTATACAGGTAGGAGCAGGCGATACCTCTACGTCGTCGACCCAATAGTAGTAGTCGTAACCACCTATCTCAGGGCTATTGCCACAACGGAAAGCAATATAACGGTTTGCTCCGCTATTGTCGGCAACACCGACAAAATACACCTGCTTAGGCAACATTTCCTTATACTTGCTGTCGTCGAAAGAGGCTACCGCAACAAACGTCGACGTATCGTTCGGATCCGACATATAGCCGACCTCGAAGACTCCACATATATTAGCCTCTCTGTTTAGTTTGAATTTGAGTTGCAAGGTACTCAATGGTACATTCATCGCAGGTAGGATAAGATACTGAAGTCGCTTGTGAGTAAACGCCATTGCTTTCGACGGTACTCCGGCGTTTGCATTCTTTGCCACCACCGAAGGAAACTTAGTTATACTACTGCCTAATATCTTTGTCCAGCAGTCGGGAATAGATTCCACAGGTGTATTCTCGAAGTTTTCCGATATGGTAGCAACAGGTGTACAAAGAGTCCTATGCACCAAGACAGTACTGAAAGTGCTCTGCTCGATAGCGCTGCAAATGGCTTTGACCCTAAAAATATATTGTGTACCTGCTTCGAGCCCTGCGATGGTGGCTTCAGGTGTAGCGGTAACGTTAGGCGAGAATGTAGTCCAAGCAGTCTCGGAGGCTTTGTGGTACTGTACAGCCCATTCCGTTTCGGAACCGCCTGCCGTCCAAGCTATCTTTACCGAATTGTGTGTGGTATTGATAGTCCTAAGCGACGAAGGCGTCGGACAGTTGGGGTTTACATTTTCACGATAACCGAAAGCAGCTACCGGAAGGTCGTTGTCGATAGCAGTCGTGTAACCCAGACCGACTCCATTGTTCAAAATACGTCCGCCGGCAGTGTATACATCCGAAAACTGACGAGAATCGCTTCCCCACACTGCCACACATTTTTTTCTATGCGACGGCTTATAATAATAATATGCTACTACTGCTCCCTCTGCATTAACGCCAGCCGAGTCGGTAATCGTTATCAGAAGGTTGCCGCCATTATATAGATATGGATTCGACGAGAAGTCGAGTACCAACTCTTGGTCATTTACCATATCATCGAAAAGATTAGCTGTGTAATTTACGGTTGCTTGTGGCGAGTTCAAATCGACATCGTACCAGACATAAGTACCAACGCCCGCAGTATCGAACTTCAATTTTTCTTGAGCCACTTCAGTGATATAGACTCTGATCTTGCTCGAATAGTCTTCGGTATAATACCAACTTTCGTTGAAAAACTTAAATTTGACCGAAGTAATCAATTTGCCTACGAGTGGCTGCAGGTCAGAGGCAGGATATACCAGCTGCGAAGCAGAATTGTTGTAAACCCACAATGTAGGGGCATTCTGAGTATTAAATCCATCGTACCTATTACTCGAAGGCGGATTTTGATAGTTGCCTACGTAGTGATAATTTTGTGCTCGCAGAAGCCCCAAAGCCCCAAGCACAAAAAACAAACAAAATATTATTCTTCTCATTTTTATGAATCTATTGTTTTTAATTTATTGGTAAAAAAACTCCGCAAAAGTAGTGCCTGACAATACCGCAGGCAATACTCATAAGTAGTGATTTTTTATTGCCGATTTAACAGATAAATATTATAGTTTTTCCTCGATAAAATTACTATGTCACAACTATACTTCTCGGTTCTATTTTTTACACATAAAAAACTAACGACAAATCATCACCACCGATATAAGTTCAAGATAAAAATAAAAGTGGAGTCGCCTGCAACGGCAGACAACTCCACTTTCGATCATTCTATTTTTGCTCAATTATCAACTTCTCTATTACGACCCTATCGCCCGAAACGATACGAACTAAGTAGTTGCCCGCGGCAAGCGAAGAGACATCGAACGAGATGCTGCTTTCGCCCGCTGCTATGCGATAACAACCCACTAATCTACCGAGCATATCAGATATCTGTACGTCGGCTCCGTCGGTACTACCATCGAGAGCAATAGTAACGAAGTCGTCGGCAGGGTTCGGGTAAACGACCACTCGGTAATCGGCTCTGTCTACGTCAGAAGCCGAGAGCGTCGTGAACCGCAACGTTTCGCCCTTAGTCATCGGGTAAGTATTCGTTACGGCGTACGCGTAGAATTCGTACTCGGTATTCTGACCCAGACCGCTCAGGTTACCGTCGGTAGTCTGTGTCCATACCACCTCGCCAACTTTCTTGTACTTCCAGCCCTGCTCTACAATAGGCTCGGTGCCGGCAGTAACGGTCTTACGCAGCGTAGCGGCATACACACCGATAGCCGTTGCGTCTAATGTAGTCACCGTCGGTGGCGTGTGAGCAAGAGTGGTGAAGGTCAGAGTAGCGCCATTGTAGCCGTCGGCGTTAAGACCTGTTTTAGCGTATGCGTAGAACTCGTACTTGGTATTTTGCTCCAAAGCGGAGAGCTCGCCATTACCTAACACTACAAGCCAAGTGCTTTCAGTAGCCTTACGCCACTTCCATCCTTGCTCTGTTACGGGCTCCGATGGGTCGGAGGTTATTGTCTTATGTAGAGTAGCTCCCGTCTGAGTAATATCGGTAGCTGCCTCGGTAGTAACCGTCGGGTGTACTACCGGATTACCCGTAGTGGTGAAGCTTAGGGTGGCTCCTCGGTAAACCGAGTCTTTGACTTGGGCAAATGCATAGTATAGATAAGTAGTGTGTGGCGATAGCCCTGTAAGTACGCTATCGGTCACTTGTCTCCACAGAGCACTTGTGGTATCGGCTTTGTAGAAAAAGCCCTCTTCGTCGATAAGATAGCTACCCTCCGTTACCTTTTTATGCAGTGTAGCGGTATTATGGGCAATGCTATCGGCAGGCAGTGTTACTACTGTCGGCGGGTCGTTTACTATACTTTTTACTTCAATATTATCGAGATAAAGGTCGTTATTTCCATTGTCGGCTACCGTAGATTCTACATAGAAGGCTATCTTTACTACTCCCGAATATTTCGATAGGTCTATCTGGAAATGATTTACTCCATTGGTAATATCGTTCAGCACATAATCTCCTGTACTGTCATTACTCCAAATAGTAGCATTCTTTCTTTCCCAAGTAGCGCCTCCATTATCAGAGACTATTACAATAAACTTATCGTCGGCTCTGGTGCCTGTGGCACGATTAGGACTTCTATAACTTGTAAATGAAACATCGAAATCCAAGAAGCTATTCCTTTCCAACAGTATCGGTGGCGTTACCAACCATCCACGAACGTTATAACCCCATATCGATGTTCTTGCCTTACCTCCCGAGTTCATACCGTAAGTATTATCGCTATACCACCAGTCTCTTGTATTGTTATTCGACAATGAGTAGCCTGCAAATGCCAAATCAATATCCATATAACATATACTCCAACATTTGTTACGCGGAAATTTCCTATCAGAGAGCCCGGTAAAGTTTTCGTAAAAAGGCAATATTTCAGCCACACATGGAGTCAGAAACTTCGATATCAACGAGAAAGTGCTTTCAGAAGAACTATCGCTACATAGTGCTTTGACTCTTATTTGATACTTAGTCGTAGCCGATAAACCTTTGATAGTATATGGATTGGTCGATATACTATCCAATACTATCCATTCCGTTGACGTATCAGGTCTGTATTGGATAGTCCAAAGTGTTTCCGACCCACCTGCTGTCCACGAAACAGTTACCGAGTCTGAAGTAAGAACAATTGCTTTTATATTTGTCGGTCTTGCACAAGACGAAAGTACGTGAATGTCCACGTCGTCCATCTCGTAGCCCGAAGAGCCTGTCGTATTGGGTTTCAGGCGGAATGCTATATACCGATGAGTAGCCGGAGCAGCTGCAAACGATACGTCGTAAATACGATCAAGTCCATCAGGAGGTAATACATTTCCCATAGTAATAAACGTAGAGGTATCAGACGGGTCAGACATCACTCCTACTATAAAGGGAGCACTATGGGAATCCGTAAGAGCAAGAGTAAACGATATTCCAAGCGTATTGAGAGGCATATCGAACTTAGGCGTAACAACGAGGTTTTGGTCTTTATTCAAAACCCAATTATTTGTTTCAAATACCAACTTACCGTTTACTACTTCGGGATATAGTTTTTGGCCTTGGTACGACAACACCTTAGTCCAGCAGCTCGGCAGATTGCCGTTGTATGCCTGGGGCAATGAGAAATCTTCCTGCAAAGGAACAGATGTTATATTTTGGCAAATGGTACGGAACGTTACAGGCTCCAGACTCCACTCGCTCGAGTCGGTCGAGCTACACTTAGTTCTTACCCAAAGGCGATATTCGGTATTGGGAGTCAGCCCCGATACTGTAACGCTATCGGAAGTAACGGTAGTAGGTGTAAGTGTATCGGGATTTACCGACGGGTCATCGGTATAGACATACTGCCAAGTATTAGCCGAAGACTCGTGTTTGAACGATATATCGGCAGCGTTGGGTTTGATATTCGACACTTTGAGATTGGTCGTCGGCATACAGGTAGGAGCAGGCGATACCTCTAAGTCGTCGACCCAATAGTAGTAGTCGTAACCACTTGTTATCTCAGGATTATTTCCACAACGAAAAGCAATATAACGGTTTGCTCCGCTATTGTCGGCAACGCCGGTAAAAAACACCTGCTTAGGCAACATTTCCTTATACTTGCTGTCGTCGAAAGAGGCTACCGCAACAAACGTCGACGTATCGTTCGGGTCAGACATATAGCCGACCTTGAATACACCGCTTTCCACAGCCTCTCTGTTTAGTTTGAATTTGAGTTGCAAGGTACTCAGTGGTACATTCATTGCAGGAAGTATAAGATACTGAAGGCGCTTATGGGTAAATACCATTGCGTTCGATGGTACTCCTTTGTCTGTTTTATTTGCCATCACTGAAGGAAACGTAGTTATACTACCGCCGATAATCCTTGTCCAACAGTCGGGAATAGATTCCACAGGCGTACTTTCAAAGTTTTCCGACACAGCCGCAACTGAAGCACAAAGAGTCTTATGCACCAAGACAGTGCTGAAAGTGCTCTGCTCGATAGCGCTGCAAACGGCTTTGACCCTAAAAACATATTGCGTACTCGCTTCGAGTCCTGAGATAGTAGCTTCTGGTGTAGCGGTAACGTTAGGTGATAGGTTAGTCCAAGAGGTCGCAGAGGCTTTGTGGTATTGTACAGCCCATTCCGTTTCGGAGCCGCCTGCCGTCCAAGCTATCTTTACCGAATTGAGTGTGGTATTGATAGCCCTAAGCGACGAAGGCGTCGGACAGTTGGGATTTACACTATTTCGATAACCGAAAGCAGCTATCGGGAGGTAGTTGTCGATATGGCTTGTCTGACCTGAGTCCGTGTTTAAGATTTTGGAACCGGCAGTATATATGTCCGAAAACTGTTGATTATTGCTTCCCCATACGGCCACACATTGTTTTCCGTGTAGCGGACGGTAATAATAATTTTTCACCTTACCTCCTCCTGCAACCGCAGACGACGAATCGACAACTGTTATCAGTAGATTCCCTCCGTTGTATAGATATGGATTCGACGAAAAGTCGAACTCCATCTCTTCGTCGTCAGAAATAAAATCTGAAGGTGTCACTGTGTAAGTTATGGTCGCTTGCGGCGAAGTAAGGTCGACATCGTACCAGACAGAAGCATTGAGACTTACAGAATCGTATTTCAACTTCTCCTGGCCGACTTCGGTGATATAGATTTTTACTTTACTCGAATATTCATCATTAGAGCGCCAATTCTTGTTATAAAACTTAAACTTGACCGAAGTAATCAACTTGCCTATGAGCGGATAAAGGTCGGAGGCAGGATATACCAGCTGCGAAGCCGAATTGTTGTATGTCCACAATGTAGGAGCGTTTTTGTTGTCAAATCCATTGTACAAACTGTTCTCAGACGGATTTTGATAGTTACCTACATAGTGATAAGTTTGTGCCTGCAGAAGCCCCAAAGCCCCAAGCACAAAAAATAAACTGAATAATGTTTTTTTCATATTAATATATTTTATTTTAATTGTTGGTCTCAACAAAATTTTGCAAAAGTAGTGCATAGCAATACCGCAAGCAATACTCATAAGTAGTGATTTTTTATTGACGATTTAATAGATAAATATTATAGTTTTTCTCGATAAAATTACTATACCGCAACTATACGTTTCAATTCTTTTTACACACGAAAAACTAACTGTAATATCACATCACCATTAATATAAATATTATTTATTACTTTTGCCACCGATAATAATCAATACTAAAAAACATATTAAATTAAAATGAAATCTGATATTCAAATAGCAAGAGAGACACCTCTGAAGAAAATAAC
>CAJPPQ010000032.1 GCA_905372605.1 Porphyromonadaceae bacterium | reverse complement strand
GTATAAAGTAATATTGCTCTATTATAAAGTAAAGTTACTTTACTATCGAGTAAGGTCGCTTTACTCTAAAGTAAGGTCGCTTTACTCTCAAGCAATGTCGCTTTACTCTAAAGTAATGTTACTCTACTATAAAGTAAGATTGCTTTACTTCTAAGTAAGGTTGTTTTACTATTAAGTAAGGTTGCTTTATTGTAAAGTAATGTTTTTTTACTATATATAATAGCAAAAAAATTACTGTAAGGTATTTTTTATTACCTTACGGTGACGGAATATGCCAAATAGTACAGTATCGGTACTATATATTGTACGTTTTACTATACGGTAGGTTTATTTTTATCGAAAAAAACTCTTTTCAGTAGGCTCGATACTATTGCTGCTCGGTAAGCGACCTTATCGACGAGGCTAAATTGGCTTATATTGGCGGCAGACGATGTGTTGGTATCGTGGCGGCGGTAGTCGATGAGTGTATCGTGGTGGAAATAGACCTTGCCGTAATATTCGGCAAGTAGTCCGAGCCATATATCGTGCGGTACGGGAGCGTCGGGCATCGGAAGTGCCTTGCCGAGCAGTCGGCGGTCGAATGCCATACAACATCCGAGGTACGAACACTTAATAATATTCCGTACTATACCGCGAGCCGACTTGTTTGTACGGAAATATGAGTCGTTTATCACCTCGCCGACGTTGTCTATCAGTCGGCAGTCGTGTAGCATAAGCAGGCAGCCCTCTCTGCGGAATGCGTCGATGGTGTCGTGTATCTTATCGCTATGCCAAACGTCATCTTGGTCGGCGAGGAATATCAGATCGCCGCGTGTGTGTCGCAGAGCATAGTCGAAATTGTGTGTAACGTACTCGAAAGCATACTTTACACGCTTAGGGCGGTGGCTGCTGTGGTCGATGAGCCTTATTCTGCTGTCGGCAAATGATGCTACGACCTCTCTCGTAGCATCGGTAGAGCCGTCGTCGGAGACGATAAGCTCGTCGTCGCCTCCGAGCTGCTCGACGATAGACTCTATCTGCTTGCCGATATATTTTTCGCCGTTATACGATGCTATACAAACCGAAATCATCTCTTAGAAAAAAGTGCTTTAATCATTATCGTCGTCTTGCGACTATCGGCAGACCTTGCATACTGCTTTAGCAATCGCAACGCAAGGCGTATCTTGTACGAAATGTAGTGGAGCGTAGTGAGTTCGGAGGCTACGAATCGTCGTTCGGCATCGAGAAAGCCTACGAGCCTATGTGCAGACATCGAGTCGTCGAGAAGCGATAGGCTATGGGCTATTTCCACACCCAATACCTCCACCGACTTATCGGCTTGGGCTATGCGGCGGTATACCCAGTGGTCGAGCATATCGAGCGGATAGTCGAGCGAGAATCCCCCGATAGCCGACACGAACTCCACACTCAGCAGCGACAGCGAATTGAACGCCGTGATGCCTTTTCGGTATATTCCCGCCTTAGCAATAGGTCTCGTATACCACACTATGGGGTTTATCCGCTCCGGCGATATGGTACGATTGCCATATTTGAGTATCGGCACTGCAGCTACCACCTCGGGCAAGGTTGCCACTTTCGATACGAATCTGTTGAGAGCCTCAAAATAGTCTGCCGTGACCTCCGTATCATGGTCGAGCAGCAAAAGCCACTTTCTACCGGCTCGTGCAGCCCGCTGCAGAGCGTAGTTGTAGGCACGCGCAAGCATATCGTTGCCCTCGGCATTGACGGCGACGTATTCCGTAGAGTCGGGTATATGTAGCGATGTGTCGTTGTTGTATACTACCAGTTCGTAGTCTACACCGAGCCGTGCAATATGTCGGCGAAGACTTACAAATGCCCTACTCTGCTCCGGAGTAATGCCATACAATACAAGTACTATCTCTATCATCGTGTCGTCGTTGGTATTGGGTGTGTCTTCGTTGCAACAAAAAAGGTTGCTCACCATTCTTGCGGCGAGCGACCTTTCGTTGTGTGCTCCGACCTATCGTTTCTCAACGTTGGATGGAGCTGTTTTGTTGTTTTATTGATTGATTAAGTACGTCTATTTCTCGCGAAAGCTTATCTATATCGCTATTTGCTTTCTTTATATTCTCCTCTGCCTTCTTGATATTTTTCTCGTATACGGTGATATCTTTCTTGAGCTTTTCGACCTCTTTCTTCTTCGTCTCTACATCTTTCTGCGATACGTTGATACTTTGCTCGAGGTTGTTGTTGTTGATAGCGGTCGTATACTTCGAGTCCAAGAAGTATTTGAGGTTTGTTACAAGCGTTACGTCTGAGCGCGAGCTTTCGTAGTCGGTCGAAATACCTTTCTGCACGAATACATTTACTTTCGTCACAGGGTTGTTTTTATTTTTCGACTTTGCTTCGAACCCTATATACATATTTATATAGTCGGTCGAAATTTCGGAGAAAGCAATCTTCTCGTACGAGAGTATTTTTCCACTCTTTCCTTTGAGCCCCGCATTCTTTAGGAGCTTTTCCATCACCTCTTGGGCATCTTTTACATTAGCCGATACATCGATACAGACAGCATTTGCCTGCGTTTTCTTATCTATATTAGCCAAAGCCTCGTACGAACGAGATTGAGCCATTGCCGTGGATACAGCTGCAATTGTAATAGCAGCAAACAAGATACAATTTTTTTTCATACTCATAATTCTATTATATTTATTAATATTTTTATAAAAAATCACTTCGATACATACAGATAACAAGCTACCGCAAAAGTTTAATCTACTCATCGAAAAGGAATACATCCTCGTCGGGGGCTTTCATACCGTATTTCTCGCGTGCGTAACGTTCGAGCGTCTCTTTGTCGTCTGTGAGAGCATTTATTAGACGTTCGTTTTCGTCGATACTGTGTTGTGTGGCGGTATTTTCTCGTTTGAGCCTTATATTTTCAGACCTCAAACGCCACGATTTAATGAAGCTGTGAGTGTCGAAAAAAGTCATCCACACCACGAACACAACTCCCACGAATATATATCCGTATCTGCTTAGAAAAAAATAGCGGATATATGAGACAACAACATCGATTTTCTTGAACATCGCTTTGCCCCGTCGGCCGTTTACTGTGAATTCATCTTGAGGAAGCTCACTTCTCGCTCCGACAAGAAACGCCATTTGCCGCGAGGGAGATTTTTCTTCGTCAGCCCCGCGAAATATACTCTGTCGAGGTTTACGACCTTATATCCTAGGTGTTCGAACATACGCCTCACTATGCGGTTTCGTCCGGAATGTACCTCGATACCTATTTGCTTCTTGCTGTCGTCTTTTACATACGATACATCGTCGGCTTTCGCTTCGCCGTCTTCGAGGACGATGCCATCTTTGAGCCTCTGCATATCGCCATCTTCGAGGTCTTTGTCGAGCCCGACGTGATATATCTTTTTGAATAGATGTTTCGGGTGAGTAAGCCTTGTAGTGAGTTCGCCGTCGTTGGTAATGAGTATCACGCCTGTCGTATTGCGGTCGAGCCGTCCTACGGGGTATACTCTTTGCTGGCAAGCACCGTTGATAAGGTCGAGTACGGTCTTGCGGTCTTTCGGGTCGTAGGAAGTGGTGATGATATTCTTCGGCTTATTGAGCAAGATATATACTTTTTTCTCTAAGGAAACGGGTTCGTTGTGGAAGTATACTTTATCTTGAGCCGGTACTATCTTCGTGCCGAGAGTCGTTACTATCTGCCCGTTTACGCTCACTACCCCACTCGTAATGAAATCGTCGGCTTCTCTTCGCGAACAGATATTGGAGTTCGCCAAGAATCGATTTAGCCTCATAGGTTTGCTCATATCCATAAAATCGGCCGAATACCGTGCCTGTCGAGAGTTACCCGCCGAGTACAGATTGCGCGGAGTCTCTGCGGAGTCTCTCTTGCGGTTGTCTCTCGGTGTATAGCTCCGATTGTCGCCTATCGGGCGAGGCTTGCGGTCACTATTGAAAGGTTTTCGGTCGCACTCGAATGGCTTGCGGTCACGCTCGAATGGCTTGCGAGTATTTTCGAAAGGTGTTTTACGTTTTTCGTCTCTGTTGTCGGCATTATTGCTATCTGCCGTATGGTCGTAGCTTGGCTTGCGACCTCTATTGAGGGTATTATTCTTCGAAAAATTCGGGTTGAAGCTCTTGCGTTGCTGTCCGCCGAATGTCTGATTCGTATTGCTACGTTTGAATTTGTCTTTATTTATTTTCATAATATATAGATTAATAAAGTAGGAGTTCGTACCATATCGCCGTACGTACAAACAAACGGCAAAGTTAGTACTTTTTTATTAGAAAAATATATTCTACCTTTGCCGAAAAATATATATGCACATACTTTACGAAGACAACCATATTATAGCCGTAAACAAATCGTCGTCGGAGATAGTACAAGGCGACAAGACGGGCGACAAACCTCTGGTAGAGTCTGTCAAAGAGTATTTAAAAGAGCGTTACCAAAAAAAAGGAAATGTCTTCTGCGGTGTAGTGCATCGCCTCGACCGCCCCGTATCGGGTGTGGTCATTTTCGCCAAGACATCGAAAGCTCTCGCACGCCTCAATGAGATATTAGCCCTCCGACAGATAACCAAAAAGTATTGGGCTATCGTATCTTCGCCTCCGCAAGAACCTCAGGGTACGCTCCGACACTTTCTGGTCAGAAACGAACGGCAAAATAAGTCTTACGCTTACTCCAAAGCGGTGCCTCAGTCGAAAGAAGCTGTTTTACACTATAAAACACTCGGCAAATCGGATAGATACACTCTGCTCGAGGTCGACCTCGAGACTGGCAGACATCACCAGATACGTTGCCAACTTGCCGCTATGGGCTGCATCATCAAAGGCGACCTAAAATACGGTGCTCCTCGCTCAAACCGAGGCGGAGGCATCTCGCTACACGCCCGAAGCGTCGAGTTCGTACACCCCGTAAAGCAAGAACGGATAGTAATAGAAGCCCCCGTACCCGACGATACGCTTTGGCAGGCTATAACTAAAGATTTACAACAGTAATACCCGCTCCGCCGAGTTGCACGTGCTCGTCGCCGAACGACTTTAGAAACGACAGACCGCTCAAATACTCGCGAATAGCTTGTCTGAGAGCTCCTTCGCCAGTACCGTGTAGTATCCTCACCTGCCCGACATTTGCCATACGTGCATCGTCGATATAGTACATTACCGCCTTCAAAGCCTCGGCCACACGCATACCCCGCAGGTCTATCTCTTGCGAGAAATTGAGTTGCCGCCGTCGTATCTCGTTGGTAGTTGCTTTCGAAAGCCCTGCTTTTGCAGTCTGTTTTAACCTATTGCCCGTTGCTGCCTCCAGATCCGATAGACGGACGGTTGTCTTTATAGCCCCGAAGGCAACGATAGCCTTTTTGTCGCTTATATCGAGTATCTGGCCTACTACGCTTTGCCCTTTCATTACTACACGGTCGTCTATTTTGAATGTCGCAGAAGCAGGCTTGTCTACTTCGGTCTTCGGTACGATATCGTCGGTAAACGAGCGTATCGTCCGACGTGCCTCGGCAGTCTTCGCCTTATCTGCATTGCTCTCCTTGATAGTACGGATAGCATTCTCGATAGTAGCATTAGCAGAATCGACTATTTGGCGAGCTTCCATTTTAGCCTGTCTGATAATCTCTTTTTTCTCTGCCTCTATACTCGATAGCTTAGCCTCGTACTGCGATATTATTTCGTCTTGCTCTTTCGAGCGTCGGCGTATTTTCTCACGCTTATTCTCCCAATAGACCTTGTTTTTTATTGCAGCATGCGTCAGGCGATCGTAGTTGATAGCTTGCTGTCCTACAAGTTGTTTTGCCGCAGCTATGATATTTTGAGGCAGACCTATGTTTTGGGCTATCTCGAGCGCAAACGAACTCCCTGCCTGTCCTATTTTCAGCTCAAACAAAGGCTTCAGCTTGCTTCTGTCATAAAGCATGGCGCCGTTGACTACGCCTTCGGTCTGCTCGGCAAAGTATTTGATGTTTGTGTAATGCGTAGTTATCAAGCCAAATACACGTTTACGGCAAAACTCTTCGAGGGTAGCCTGAGCGATAGCTCCGCCCATTTCGGGCTCCGTACCCGACCCAAATTCGTCTATTGCCACCAATGTTTTATCTGTGGCATTTTTTACGAAAAACTTCATATTCTGCAGGTGCGAAGAGTACGTCGATAGGTCGTTTTCAATATTTTGTCCGTCGCCTATGTCGAGAAAAATATCGTCGAATACGCCCGCTTCGCTATCTTCGGCAATAGGTATCGGCAGCCCGCATTGCAGCATATATTGCAGTAGACACACTGTTTTGATACAAACCGATTTACCGCCGGCATTGGCTCCCGATATTACTATTATTCGCTCTTTGTCGTCGAGTTTTATATCGAGAGGTACTATCTGCCCTCCCTGTTTTTCGAGCAATTCCTGCAATATCGGGTGGCGTCCTTTGCGCCAATCGATCACACATCGGTCGCCTATATCGGGACAAATTGCTTTTATATGTATGGAGTATTTTGTGATGGCATTCAGGGCGTCGAGCTGTAGGTAGATTTTTTGTGCGTGTAGAATATTGGTATATTCGGGTCTGATAGACGATGTTACGGCAGTGAGTATCTTTATTATCTCTTTGCGTTCGTCGCTTTCGAGCTCTCGTATTTTGTTGTTGAGAAGCACTACCTGCGAAGGTTCGATATAGAACGTTTTTCCCGAAGCCGATTCGTCGTGAATGATGCCATCGATTTTCCGTTTATTCATCGATAGTACGGGAATAACGAGCCTTCCCTCACGCACTACGGGTGTAGCATCTTTCTCTACCAACTCGTCGGCTTGTGCCTTTTGGAGTATCCTCTGAAGAGTCTTTGAGATCGATGCCTGAATCTGTGCCTTTGTCGAACGAATTTGCGCCAACTCGGGAGTAGCATTGTCTTTTATTTCACCGTTCTTATCGAGGATACGCGATATTTCTTTTAGCACGCTATCGGCGACAGCCATATTGCTTAAATAGTTTGCAAGCAGCGGATGACACTCTTTGTTTTTCTTCGAAAAAAAGTCTATAAGCTGCCCTAAATACTCGAGAAACTTTTTGATAGACAGCAATATATCTGTTTCTAAAAACGTACCCTCTATTTCGGTCGATTTAAACGGTACTCGAAAGTCGTCTATCTGATATATGGGTAAAACATTGATATTGCTCTCGAGAATGGCAAACATTTCTTTGATATATTCGAGCCGATGTTTTATCAAATAGTAGTCGTTAGTGAAATTTAGTTTATCTATAAACACATACGACAAGTCGTTGACACACATCCTTTTGATATTGTTTCTCACAATATCGACACCTATCTTCTTCTCGAAACTGTCGGGGTATATCATTTTGGGTTATCGATAGCGTATGGCTATAACAAAATCAGTATTTGCTCAGAAAATCTTTTAGGAACTCGTCTTTGCTTTCGACTTTCGCCCAATTCGACCCGTTAATGGTATGAACCCAGTCGTTGTCGATGAAATGTATACGGTCGGCGTGGTAATTATTACCCTCTCTAAACGAAACTTCGCGCACGGGAACATCCAGCGACAAATCCGATAAGTTATAATACTTGTATAACGACTTATAAAGCGAACCTCCCGTATCGAGATATACGCCATCTATCTTTGTAGGGAAAAAGTTCATTTTCTTAGATTTAACTCTATGATAAGAGAAAAAGCAAAAACCCGCCCACAAGTACCATAGCCTCCTCAATGAATCCGACGGAGTCCGATCAACCAATCTACCGAAGAAATCCTGATTACCAAGCCTATCTGCAATATTATATTCAGATATTGGAAAAATATCATGATCTAAAAAGCCAAAGATATGTGGAGCGATTTTCCTTATAATATTATGATATATCCAAGTAAGACAAATACCGTGAGCATAAGAGGGTTTATACATCGTTTTCTGAAAAAAATTGTAGGGTAAGCCTACATATACTATATTCTCCTTTATACAAAGTTGCTTAATCTTGTCTCTATTTGCGGGATTTGTGGAGTTGTCGGCAATTATTTGTACATATTGCTTATCTGTAATATTTTTCTTTACAAGCCTTATGTGTTGTTCGATAAGAAATGGGTTATCAAACGATACAGTTACCAAACACAGAGGAGTACCAGTAAGTTTCCGACAATCGAACAGGTGGCTGTCGGTTGCTTTTTGATATACCGAAAGGTTAGCTACCGTATCTACAAAACATTCGAATATATATCGTTTAGTCATTTACAAATCAGTTAGGCACAAGATAATGAATGTTTTCGAAGCGAATTCTACAATCCTGCAAAATTATGTATAATTTTCGATTGGTACAACAGCTTCTTCTCCGTACTCTCTTCGTAAGAGATATTTTTTCCTTAGACCGCAATTCTAAAAAAGCAGGCACCACTTGCGGTAACCTGCTTTCTAATTAATAAATAGCTTTCTTAGTACAATAATCGAATGCCGTTTGCTATTTGAGCTGCGATGCTTTTTTCAGTAGCTTGCTTATATATCCGAGCATCTCCTTATTGTTGGCGTTTGTAATATCCGAATACTCTTTCAGTAGAAAAAGTTTCTCGTTGGGCAGAAGCTTTCGGCTATACATAAGGTCTCTGATAGGATACTCTACAAATAAGATAGATAGATAAAATATATTACCCACCGTTTTATTGCTGAATATCTTGAAATTATCATCTTTCTTATCGGCATAGAGAAGAGTTTTCATATATTCCGACCCTTCCGAACTATAGATATCGAACAATAGTTCCGACAAAAGAGGTCTATTATCGCCTATCTCTTTAAGCGACTTAGGAAACAAGTAGTTGTTTTTCAGCTCTAGAGAGGGATAATATCCACTCTTTAGTACATCTGCAATTCTATACTTTTGGAAAAACTTCATCTCTTCGTCGTTACTTGCCTTAATCATATCGGTATTAACGCCACCGTTTGGGGTATATATACCTTTGTAGATAGGCAATAGCTTGTTCATCAGATAGTCGCCCATCTCTTTTACTTCCTCCTTGGTATAGAGAGATTCTACCGAAGGTTGCGAATTTACTGCCACAAACGGACTAATCAATAAAAGTCCTAAAACAAACAATTTTATTTTTTTCATTTTTTAATTCTAATTATATAAGGTTATTTTTATAAAAACAATATTTTTATCCGTCTTCGGTATTTTCACGATATGGTATATGCTCCCTATATCTGCGGTCATACCTTTATGTAAATTTTCCACCCGTATCTCAATCTTATCTTTAAATTCGGTTATATTGGTTATATCTATAGTCGAAGAGCTATTATTGCTCTCGATAACAGCTATCACCATATCAGTATCAAAATTAATTTTCAACTGCGACAAATTAGGTATTTCGAATGCTTCTATAAAGTCATCCAAGCTTTGTTGCGACTTCAATACAAAATTATTATTTCGACAGTCTTTACTAATATAACCTTGGGCTATTGAATTCACAGCTATATTTTTAGCTTGCTCTTTTTCTTTTTTTTCGCACCCTTGTATCGCCAAAGCACTACATACGGCTATAATTACAATAGCGACAATGTTTGTTATTCTTATAAAGATATGATGTTTTGTCTTCATTCTATTTTTCATTTTCTTACTATTTTAAGGGTTACTTTATACATTTTCTTAGCAATATCGGGAGTACCATTGGGAGTCTCTTCATTATAAAGGTCAGTTGTTGGATAGGGCAATAGCCACAATGCTTTTAATACATATCCCAATGTGTCCAATTCATTTGAAATTAGAGTAGAATCTCCTTGCGAAGTTCTAATTATACCACAACCCGAAATATTGGTGAATAGTCTGTTTACAGTACCATTTTTTTTCAATGAAAATCCGAGAATAGCATGAGGGTCCAATAAGTCGAAACGAGAACAGTCGTAGTAAGGAGCTCTCCGGTCGAAAACAGAATCGAAAACGATAATATCGCCCGAATCGGCATACAAACGAATAGTGTCGCCAAAAGGTAGTAATATTGTTTTCGTTTTGCCGTCAACTATAGGAGGTTTATTCTTATCACATCCGCTCAAAACTATAAATGCTGCTACAAGAAATAGCAAAAATCGGTTTTTTATATAAATATTCATGACTTCTTTATATTAATTGTTGTTGTTGAACTTTTATCTTTGGTATCGTCCAAAGAATCGAAAATCACTTTTACTACATAGCTATCATACACTATATCTGTGTAGTAAAAGTCAAATGTGTAATAACACGTACATCTGCAATATAAATCAGGTGAAGCAGTTGTCTCTGTTATTGATAGAGTAATATTATTACCATCGATTGTCTGAGTTGCTTTAAACGTAGAACAACATATATAATTGACTCCTACTGTGAGTTTAAGCAAATCGTTTTTAACCGAAGCCACTAATGTATCCTGCTGGGTTATTGCTTCTCGGTAATCATTAGACAATTCTGTTTTGTTGTTACATCCTGTGTATTCTATTGTCTTAAATTGTGTTTGTCTCGTTACTTTTTTACAATTAACCAACGCTACTGCAAATACTACTACAAGTAATATCACTACGAGTAATGTTTTAAGAATCAACTTGTTCATAACTATAAAATTTAAACTGTTTGTATTTTCGTAGTGTATTTTTGGGGCATACACACAAAAGCCCTTGTTTTTTGTGTATTTTCCCTATGTGCTCCATTCGACGGATTCATTAAAAGCATTAATTATAGCTTGATACACAAAGGAGAGAACAAGCTACTCCGCCTCTTAGCATCTCTTCGGCACTAAGCGGAGCGGGCGACAATGCCGAAGCGCGGGAGGTATTTATAGTGAATAAATTGGTGAGAATCAATCGACAGTAGCTCGTGGGTAGCTACACACGAAACGTTCGGTACTTGTTTGGTACCGTTAGCTTTCGGTAAGTCGATCGTTACGAAACCGCTTACAATAGAGCCTATCAGAAACAGTATCGTATATGTAAGCATATTTTTGTAAAATATTTTCGGCAAAAATAG
>CAJPPQ010000031.1 GCA_905372605.1 Porphyromonadaceae bacterium | reverse complement strand
CATCGAACACATCTTTATAGAAGTTGCCGTCGCCCACACCTGCCAAAACGATACCATCGTACTTGGCATTTACGAATGCTTGCATTGGAAGTGGAGAGCAGTTGGCGTAACCGTAAACGATGCCCACCTTTGGAAGTGAAGTCAAGTTCTTTACATCGAACTCTGATTGAAGACCTTGCTTTGCCATTGGCTTGTGCAAATAAACAGGCTTGCCATTGTAGATATAACCCATTTCGCCGTAAATACCGCCTTTGAAAGTTGCGCAGTCTGTGGTATGGGTCTTCACAACCGATTTGGCTTCAAATAGTTCGTTGTTCATACAAACCATTACACCTTGTCCTTTTGAAGACGGGTCGGCTACGGCGCAGATACCATTGTAGAGGTTGGCGGGACCATCTGCACTGATAGCGGTAGATGGACGCATAGAGCCCACCAATACAACAGGCTTGTCAGAGTGAACCGTCAACGAAAGGAAGTAAGCTGTTTCTTCCATTGTGTCGGTACCGTGAGTAACCAATACACCATCGTAGCCCTCTTCGTTCAACAGCTGATTGATGCGTTTTGCCAACTTCAACCACACTGCATCGTTCATATCTTGGCTACCAATGTTTACAATCTGTTCGCCCGAAACGTTTGCAACGTCCTTTATCTGAGGTACGGCGTCTATCAAAGTCTGAATGCCAACTTGACCTGCGCCATACGCAGAACTTGTAGCCGATGCAGAAACACCTGCAATTGTGCCACCTGTTGCCAAAATACGAATCTTAGGTTTCTGTGCTAATACCTGTGTAGACACCAACAATATCAATGTCATCAAAATTGAAATCTTAAATCTTCTCATAACAAATTGAATTTTTATAAGTTATTAATATTTAATTGTTTTTTTACTTTCGTTATTCTTTAAAGAAATTGTACGATGATTGCTGCCACACCAATAGAAACGACGGTTGTAATAAATCCCGGCAATTGGAAGCTGTGATTTATCACATACTTACCCACGTGGGTCGTTCCCGTGCGGTCGAAGTCTATTGCTGCCACCTCAGTCGGGTAGTTTGGCAAGAAGAAATAGCCATTACAAGCTGGGAACATTGCCACCAAAAACATAGGATTGATACCCAAAGCTACGCCCACAGGATAGAGTGTAGTTACAGTCGCTGCTTGCGAGAAGAGCATAATGCTCATAATGAACAACGCCACTGTAAACAAGAAAGGTGCGGCGGAAACCATACCCGATAGTGCATTGTTCAAGTATTCTTGGTTGCCGGTATAGAAAGTGCTGCCCATCCACGCAATACCGAAGATGGCTACAACGGCATTCATACCCGCTTTAAATATGTTTCCGTTAACTGCTTCGCTTGCCTTTGCCTTGCCGACAAGGAGTATGACTGCAGCTATTGACATCATTATCATTTCGATTGCCTGGCTCATAGTAACGCCTTCGGGACGCAATTGTGGGAAGAAACCGAAAACAACCACCAAGATAACGCCGGCAAAGAATGCCCAAACAGAGTATTTTGCACGTGGATTGGGTTGTTCTTCTGCTATTTCAAGGTTGTGTTTATCTTCTTCGGGGTTGATAATACCCTCTGCCACTCTGCGCTTGTATTCAGGGTCGTCCTCCAATTCTTTGCCCACGCGGTTCTGAATAAAGGCTGCTACCAAGATAGCAACGAGCGATGCGGGAATACAAACTATCAGAATAGTGCCCAATTCGATGCCTTTTGCACCGAGAATATCCTGACTAATCAATGCTGCGGTAGCTGCACTTACGGGGCTTCCCGTTATCCCCAGCGAGGCAGCAATGACGCTGAGACTCATCGGACGTTCGGGGCGTATCTTGTTGGCTTGTGCTATTTCTGAAATAATAGGCAGCAACGAATAAGACGTGTGGGCTGTTCCTGCAACGATACAGAATAGCCAGCAGATCAGCGGACCGAAGTAAGTAATCTGTTCGGGATGCTTCCTCAAGAATTTGGCGGCTACTCCTACCAAGTACTCCAAACCGCCGGATGCCTGCAAAGCTGCGGCAGCCGTGATTACGGCAACAATAATCATCATAACGTCGATTGGTGCTGAGCCCGGTTCAAGTCCGAAACCAAAGACAAGGACAAACACGCCAATCATGCCATAAATACCTAATCCAATTCCTCCCACTCGTGCACCTATAAAAATCATAGCCAAAACCACGAGTAATTCTGCAATTACTAAAAATTCCATTATACAGCCTTCGTTTGCTTTCTTATTTATTATAATGCAATGCAAAGGTAATAATTTTATACCACTATCGGTGTATTTATTAGTAAAAAAAATACTAAACATAAGAAATTTATGAGAGAAATTAAATATAATTTTTGAGTAAATGTGTGTTTATATCCGTAATTGACAAGCCTATCGTAACTCTTAAATGTATCGGAATATATAATTGATAATATGTCGATTATTCCTTTAATTACAGGCAATAACTATAAAAAAATATGCATAAGGCTTGGTAGCAAAGGAACAACAGGGCTATTGCTATTGATGACGCAGTATATCCTCCCATTCGCCTTTTACTTTTTTGAGTTATGAAAGGTAAAAAACGGAAAACTTACAGCCTCTAAGCGATACCCCTTAAATAATGAAAAAACTCTTAGAGAGTATGTCCTTTTTTCTGACACACCATCTGTTTTGCATTCGATGCCTTTACAGTCGGTATTACTTACCGCCTGCGATAAATCGCCGACTGAAATCGACAAGAAACAGTCGCTCACGGCAACGTGTAGTAGCCGTATAGAGCCATTGCAGGAACTCTTTGCCAAGCATCGGTTCGGTAAGGTAACCCGTATCGACGTATACGTGACGCCACTGCCCGCCCTGCGACTTATGGCAAGTGATAGCGTAAGCAAACTTTATCTGTATGGCATTGAGGTACTCGTTGCGTCGCATCTCGATATAGCGAGTTCGCTTATTGCCGATATGGCTATAATCCTTCTCTACCTCTTCGAATAGCTTGCGACCGATAGCGTCGTTGTCGCTCGGAGTAGGAGCGTCGAGGCTATCGACGAGTACGAGGCAGTCTATCTCTTGGTCGTAGTCTACAAGACGCATCGATACCTCTACGAACCTAAAACCGTACATCTCTCTGTAACGCCTGATACGTACTATCTCGGCAATATCGCCGTTGGCAATGAAGTCGATACCGCTGTAACGCTCTGCCCAGAAGTAATTGTTTTTTATCACCATCACCAGATCGCCTCTGGCGATACGCTCTTCGCGTTGGAGGATACGGCTTCGTATAGCGTCGTTGAACTGATTGGCTCGCTTATTGGAACGAGTGATGACGATAGTGTTTTCGATACCCGCCACATCGTACGAATGCTCTACGGCTTCGACCACATCGGAGACGGCTACGGTATCGACATCGTCGAAGTCGACCGAAAGCTGCGGATGGCTGTATTCGGGCATATCGATGAGTCGGCGGATATGAGTGGCGTTGGATAATATTCCGCTATCGGTGGCTTGGCGTACAACGTCGCGTAGCGTATATTCGGTAACGTGTAGCGACATACTTTCGAGGTAGCGCCTATCGAGTGCAGGCGAGAAACTCTGACCCACAGGAAGTAGCTGAGCAGTATCGCCGAGTAGTATCATTCGGCAATTGATACCGCTGTAGATATACTCGATGAGATCGTCGAGCAGACGCCCCGACCCGAAGATATTGGCATCGCCCGACGTATTTCCTATCATCGACGCTTCGTCGACGATGAAGAGAGTATTGCGGTGTTTGTTGAAATCGAGTACAAACTTGTAGTCCGAAGCAGACTTCTGACGGTATATCTTCTTGTGTATCGAACTTGCCTCGTGTGCGGCGTAGCTCGAGAGTACCTTGGCGGCTCTTCCGGTAGGAGCGAGCAAGACGGTATCGAGTCTGAGGTCGCTCATAGCCTTTACCATAGCGCTTACGATAGAAGTCTTGCCGGTGCCGGCATATCCTTTCAGTAGGAAACAGGGAGCGGCGTGGCGGTCGGTGTAGAAATGGGCGAGAAGCCCGATACACTCCTTCTGCTCACCGTTTGGCACGAAGGGCAGACTCTCGGTAATCTTCTCTTTTATGAAATCTTCGACCATATCGGCGTTATCGATATCAATATTGCTTACTGCGGCATCCCTTCCACTACTACGACGAACTCTCCCTTCGGCGTACAGGTGGAGAAATGCTCTATCAGCTCGGCAAGAGTGCCGCGCAATGTCTCTGAGAATTTTTTCGATATCTCACGGCAGACGGCTGCTCTGCGTTCTGCTCCGAGCGACTCGGCAAGCTGCGATAGTGTCTTCGATATACGATATGGCGACTCATACAATACGATAGTGCGATGTTCGTCTTTCAGTGCGTCGAGTCGCTGCTGCCGCCCTTTACGATGCGGGAGAAATCCTTCAAAACAGAATCGCTCGCAGGGAAGTGCCGACTCCACAATGGCAGGTACGAAAGCCGTCGGTCCGGGCAGACACTCCACCTCTACACCCCGACGGACACACTCGCGTACAAGTAAAAAGCCGGGGTCTGATATAGCGGGCGTGCCGGCATCCGTAACGAGGGCTACGTCGCGTCCCGCACCGATATCTTCGGCTATACGCTCTACGGTGCGATGTTCGTTGAACTGATGGTGGGCCACACATCGAGTTTTTATATCGAAATGATGAAGCAATACGGATGTATTGCGTGTATCTTCGGCTAAAATATAGTCGACGCTACGTAGCACACCGAGTGCTCGAAGTGTAATATCTTCGAGGTTACCTATGGGGGTAGGTACTAAATATAACTTTGCCATAGAGCGATATTATTTTTTGTTGATCCGACTAATGAGTTCTATCGTACGGAGTTTGTCTTTGTAGAAGTTATATCGGTTCTGAGTGTCGCGGCTTATACCTGAGTCGGAGTTGCCTCCCCATCGACGACAGAGATATAGCGAAGAGTATATCCTACCTATCTCCCACTCTCTGCATATACGCAGCCCCATGGCGTAGTCTTCGCCGTAGCTTACGTTAGGAAACTTTATCTGCCGTACGATAGGCGTATAGAATGCGCGAGGTGCCCCGAGTCCGTTGATACGAAGAGCATTGTTGCGTCCATTTTTCTCTGTCCATTCGCGATGATCCACGAGGAATGGGGCAATAGGATTCATCTCGAAGTCGGTAATCGTATACGACCCTACTACCATCGCACATCTCCGTCGACGAAACTCATCGACGATGGTTTGTAGCGTATGTGGCGATTGATATACGTCGTCGCTATCGAGTTGTACGGCAAATCTCCCGCAACGTGTATCGTCGACGGCGAGTTGCCAGCACCCGCCGATACCCAGATGTCTGCTCTCGGGAGTGATACGGATTACGTTGGCGTTTGCCTTGGCGAGCTCTTCCACTATCTGCCCTGTGCGGTCTGTGGAGTGGTTGTCGACGACGACGACATTGTACTCGAAGTCGGCAACTTGGCTCAGGGCAGAACGTACGGCGTCGGCGATAGTATTCTCGCGGTTGCGGACGGGGATTACAACCGACGCTTCGACAGCGAAATTGCCTTCGTCGATATCGACCTTCTTTGGAGTCGTCGTAAGCAGCCCCCCGATACGCTCCAGATGAGCCGTGCAAGCCCTCTCCATATCGAGCTGTACGTCGACGTTTTTCTTATCGATATATGCGAAGTGGCGGCTGTGGGCGTCGTCGCTCGAGGTCTGCTCCACCCTATACAGAGGCTCTGCTATGTGGAATATATCTGCCTCTTCAGAGATACGAAGACGCAGGTCGTACCAGCCGGCGAAAGCGTAGTCGTCGGCGGCTCGGGCAACGATACTTTTGAAAATATCGGTCTTAAGCATCATCAAAGCACCGAAGTCGAAGTCGTCTCTGAGAGCCCCCCGCTGATAGTCGATATTACATATCTGAGTATCGACCTCGCCATCGACGATATAATAATCGGAATATATCAGAGCAGCTCCCGTAGAGCGCCCTACATCTACGAATCGCTCTGTGCCGTATGGCAATAGCTCTATGTCGCTTGCCGCAATCTGTATGAGAAGCCACTCGGCTTGTGCCCTCTCTGCCACTTGGCGTAGCGAATGTGTAGAATAGTCTTGTAATGAAAAATATTCTGTCGGGTTCATTGTATTGTAATTTGATTTATATATTCGGTATCGTGTGTGGTAAAGATATTGCTACTTGCTATGTAGAAACGTTAGTATGCGACGCATCAATTGCGTCCGTTCGTCTCGCTTTGCGATAGTCTCGAATGGGAATCCTGCTACTACGGCTCTGTACTCTCCTTTGTAAGCTACGGCAGCGCTCATCGAATTTTCATCATATCGCATCACAGTATAACAATTCTCTGCGCGAGTTTCCAGAGCGTCTACGCTTTGTAGAGCGTACCGAGTGGCATTTATCTTGTCCGATATGTTGTCGCACTCTAAGCCCTCCATATCGAGCACAGGCGAATATACACCCGTAGTATTGCAGCAGCGAGCTGCTCGGTCTGTCCGCCAAAGTATCTTCAGTCGGTCGGCAGCAAACGCAGAGTCTGCTCCGTCGCCCTTCCCGTATAGGTCTTTTGCCACGTATGCTCCGCTTACAAAGAGTCCTTTGCCTTCGGATAAATATTGGCTCAGTCTGCCTTGCAACGATTTACTTATTGTATGAAACTCCTCTTTGTCGGTAAGATTATCTGTGCGTCGTAGTTGCTTGCCAAGTATCAAGTCTATCGCCGAGAAGCCTCCGAGCGACACACTGCCCTCTTCTACTGCCTCTACCGACGAAGAAGAAAACGAATACCCCGCTTCGCTTATGGCAGACCCGTGTGTATATGGATAGTCGAATGTGTTACCTGCCACAGCCAGCTGTTCGTATATACCGTACGAAGCGCCGTATCCCGGAGAGTCGTCGTCTGTCCACTTCTTCGAGGTGTCGTATATATATTGCTTTCCGGTATATGAATAATCGACTCGGTAAGGTATCGCCCCGCACTGGTCGTCTAAGAATCCTTTCGTGCTACCTTCATCGACGTAGTCGGCTGCTGCCACCTTCGTGAAACCGTTTACCACAAGCACCTCTCCTTGTGCCCCCGACCGCCTGCATACACTCAGCTCCTCGCTGGGGAAACTCTCGCCGCCGTCGTTTACTGCCGTTACCTTATAGCTATAAATAGTATCGTCTTCTATAGGTAGATTTATGTGAGTACCTCTTACCCATACGCCGTTGTCGTATCCCTTGTAGCCCTCGCCTACTGCATTTTTACGAGTGTATACCATATATCCGCTTGGTTTAGCCGTAGACTCCGTAGTGTCGTGTGTAGCCGACCATTGCAGATGTGCAGTATTGCCATTGAGTACTGCCGAAAACTTCCGTACGGGTAGCGGCTGTACTGTGTAATGTGTATGTCGCTGATTGGCTAAAAACTTTAATATCCCTTTATATACCGCTCGCGCAAATACAAATTGGAACTTCGGGTCGAGACCTCGCTTCATATCGTTGAAATTCTGATGGCTCATACTTTCGAGTATCATCGAGGGTACACTTGGCATACGGCTCTCTGCATAGTTTGCATTCTTTATCCCCCTTATCGCCCACTCTCTATCTGATGTAGCTCTAACGTCTCTCTTTATCTCCGAAAGAATAATATTCGCCATATCCATCGAGGCGTATCTGCTCTGTCCGTTTGGGAAGGTCGCACTCCCGTTGTTCGACGTCGTCACTATCGCAAGCGAGCCCACAGTCGTCGCCGTATCGATCCCTGCATCCGAATGCAACGCCAACGATAGGTCTATCGGCACGGCAAGTCCCACCGAATCGGGAGCGTTGTCGGAAGCGTAGTTGAGATAGTTTACCCACTTCCCTCTCGCCGCATAATCGTCGATATAGTCGTTCATTCCGTAGGTATGCGAGTAGACACTGAAAGGCATCCCCGCCCACTGCAAGTAGTAGCGAGCCCCCTCCCAGAATCGTGCTCTTCGGCCGGTAACGAAACTCTCCTTTGCAAAAGGCGATAGCAGCTTGGCTCTGGCTCTTACGGCAGGGTCTTCGATAGAGTCTATCGTGCTTTGCGTAGCGGGACGCCGAGCGATATTACCCATACCGCCTCCAAACTTTACGGCATCTGCCGCCACGAAGTCGCCCCCTTTCTTGCTCTCGTTAGATAGTACTACCTTGCGGTTCGCTTCGTTGTCGTCGGGGTCGAAATAGAATGTACCCAGATACACCCAAGTGCCGTATGCAATAGTCTGGTCGACGGCAAAAGAGCTATGCCCGCCCGAGTGATATACGGTATAGTGAGCGTCGTGTACGGCACCATCTATATGAGGATAACACACCGATACCGAATACCAACCGCAAGCAGAAAACTTAGGGATGTACTCCACCCACGACTCGGCTTTGCGAGTGCTTTTCATTATAGCAGCAGTACCCATAACGAAGGGGTTGTCTCTGTCGACATAAAATTCCTTACTATCGGCGAAGCCCACGACTGCCCGTTTCTGCATATTCGACCGCTTGCCCGAACGTCTATATATAGAGCCTTGCTGAGAAGTACGCCAACTCGGGTCGTTGTCGCAGATGACCATATCTGTCTGAATATCGCGTTCGCGGGGAACGAAGACATAAGCTCCCGCATTTTCGAGCATAGGAAGAAGGTAGTTTATCAATATCTGAGCGGTGAATTTGTCTTCGACGGTAGTAAGTATCCGAGCACGCTGCCACTCCCAGCGGTCGAGACGTTGCTCGTAGTACCAGCCGTGCGAGTGCCACAGAGCGATATTACTGCCGACGAGTCCGCCATCGATATCGATGTGTTTGCTTAGGTTTCGCACGAGATAGCGACCGCTCTTTCCGATATCTTTAGCATAGCGAGTCTTGTCTTTATCGATATGTTTTCGATAGATATTGGGCACCAACTTTTCGATATTATCGCCACCCGCATATATATTTATACTATAATGCTGCTGCTTCGGCGGTAAGAGGCGCCTTATTTTGGCACGTAGAAAATCGATATCAGTCTCGTGAAACGGTATGGAAGTAGCTTGATCGGATAGAGATATATTTACCTGCCGACGACGAGTATCTACCTCTACCGATATCAGCCGACAGGAGAGAGTCGAACTATACTCGCGCTGAAATTGTCGCAAGATACTACGCACAGAGTCTGCAATACTATTCTGTGCATATACACCAGATACGAAAATAAGCAGAAATGCAATGAGCAACGGTCTTATCTGTTTCATCGTGTATCATCATTTTAATATAAACGCTATGGCTTGTTCTATGAGCGTATCGAAGCCATTTGCCACATCGATAGCATTCATCGTTACTTCCACGTCGGGGGCGATACCGAACTCTATCTGTCGGCGGTCGACATCGAGAATCTGTACCGACGAGAAACGTACCATCCACCCGTTGGGTAGCTCGTTTGATGTGGGGATACCGCCTCCGCCACCGGTAATACCACCGATAACGGTAACATTAGGTGCGTTTTTGACACGACAGATGAAGTCGTTGGTAGCGCTGTAACAACGGCGATTGGTAATGACGACCACACGACGGTCGCTCCAATCGAGGCGAGAGTTTTTAGGAGTATATACTTCGGAGAGTTCCGAAAAATCGCTATGCCCCTGCCCCGTCTTGTGGCGAATGTAGCCTGTGAGGGTCTTTTCTCGCATAAAAACAGAGGCAAAATCTTCGCTATAGCCGAGAGATCCACCGCCATTGTCGCGAATGTCGATAATAATTCCTCTGCATGCCTTGAAAAATTCGCCGATATACTGCAGCGAAGCGAACGATACTGCCGACGAAAAACTCGAATAACGTATATAACCCACCTTACCATCGGCTATCGGAGCGTATTGGAAGCCACCTCCAACCCTATATTTTTGCCCCAGATAGCGGTCGGAAAATATGAGCTTTTCGTCGAAGTTGGAGGGATAAGACTCGAACCAACCCTTACTACGCGACACATCGAAGGGCGAATAGAGGTTGACGTGCCCGTCTTGGAGAGTATCGAGCATCTTGGCAAAGAGGTCGAACATAGCCACTTGCGAACGAATTTCGGGCAATTGAGCCTCGTAGACTCTACGGACACCGTCCCAGTCGATGCCTTTTTCTTCGAAGAAACAGTACTTGCAGTCGAGTATCTGCCACAGTGCGTCGAAATTGGCTTTGGGGCTGAAGTCTCTGACATGTCGTTTGCGGCACGAAAAGGCTACAAGCGACACCACGACAAAGATTAGTAAAAATATCTTTTTATGCATTGTGGGGCTAAGGGTCGATAGGTTTGTGTCGACAAAATTACTACATTTTGGCGGAAATACAAGTAAAAGCAAAATGCCGACAAAAGAAATATCGCCCGAAAGACTCTTTACGAAGCTCTCAGGCGATATCGATTTATCGAACTACTATACCTATCTGTCCTTGATGATTCTAAATCTCGGCTGTGTATGTTTTCTTTTTTTATAACCCTCTACTACGAGTTTTCCATTAAAATACACTTCGTTTAATACGTGTATTCCGCCTTTGTGATAGACGTTAGCAACTATCGTATCCATATCGCCTGCTCCCCAATATACGTACGATGTGATACGAGAAGCCGTAAAAATATCCAATTCTTCGTGAGAGGTCATAGCTTCGGAACAATGAAAATAGATTATATTCGGACGCCCGAAAGAAAAACCTCTTTGGGGAGATGTGCAAGGAGTAAGTCTATCTTGGGATTTCTCCGACAAAATAGTATCGCCACTATTTAGAAGCCGATATACCTTGATACTATCTTCGATAAGAGCATCTGCATAAGTACTATCGAGCAGACTCTGTCCCTTTGTATTATAAACCTCTAACAATATGGTATCTCCTAAAAGCGTTCCCGTATACTCGCAAGAGCAATTGATGGAAATAATCGCTGCCAACACAAATAACACTAAAAACTTCGTTTTCATACAAATATCATTTTTTAATAATTAAAATCGGTATT
>CAJPPQ010000030.1 GCA_905372605.1 Porphyromonadaceae bacterium | reverse complement strand
GGCTGATATGATTGAAGGCAGAAAGGTTTGTTACTTGACTATTACTAAGTAGATTCAGTCTTAGTTAGGTAACAAAAAACAAGGGCTTGAAGGTGTCTGCCATAAATACACCGAAATTTACAAACATTTAAAAACTCAACAGAAATGAAAAAAAATATACTTAAGATGCTATCTGCAGCTATATTGCTCATTGGAGCATTTATGGTTTTGGGCGGGTGCGAGGGGAATAAGTACCCTATAACATTAGATTTCACCCTTATAGGTAAGAGTACTATGCGTGGAAATGAGTCCGGAAACCTAAATAAACAGAATGTCGTAATCACCGATTCGATTCAATGGCAGCGTTTGTTGTCTGAAATGGATTCGCATAGGAATGTTTCGAGCTCATTGACAGAGACAAACATTGACTTCGACAAATTCCAATTGATAGTAATTATCGATTCTGTCAGACCCAATTTGTGCGAAATTAATATAAAAAGCATAACAGAAAATAAATCAGATATTTCTGTTTGCACAGAAAAAACTTCGTACGATGCAACTGTGGTTACTCAACCGTTTTGTATCGTAAAAATAGGAAAAACAAATAAGAATATAAATTTTAAAAAGTATTAGTGTTATGAAAAAGCATGTTTTTACAAAAGTAACAAGTGTTGTTGCTATCGTACTGATAGCAGTATGCGGTGTTTGGGCTATACAGGCTTGCAAAGAGAAAGATAAGGTAGAAAACAAGACTATTATCTTCTATTCCGATTTTTATTCCGTTAATTGTCCTGTAGATAGTATTTCTATCTATATAGATAATAACTATGTAGGTAAATTGCTAAAATCGTATATACCAGGTTCTACTCAGGTAGGTACAAGAGATTCTGAAAATACATTGGAAACCAAAGTCTCAAAAGGTAAACACACCTATCTTGCAAAAACCAATGGTGGTTGTAATGTCTATTGGAGCGGAGAATTCGATGCTATTGTAGACTTGGAAATCAATCTAAAAATGTCGGAATCTAAAAAAACGGAAAATGAAGCGATGAAACTCAATGGCACTGCTTGGAAACTGATAAGTATTGTTGATATGGTCAGTAACAAAAGTAGAGCTCCCGAGCCTAACAAAGACGATAATTTTATGATAAAATTTCAGGACAAAGATCTGATAAACGGGTATTTGGCGATAAATACGATTAATGGCAGATACTATGTGGATTATAGTCGGCATACAATAGAGATGTCTGTCACGTCTTCTACCTTTGCCGACGATTCTCCTGATGGATATGCTTTTTTGCAATATATCAAAAATGTGAATAAGTTTGTGGTTACCAATGATATATTGAAACTGTTTTATAATGATATAGTTTGTCTGGAGCTCGAAAGGAGGTAAGGTTATGAAAAAGAGTGTTTTAAAAGTATTCTCCACAGTGATATTGCTCATTGGAGTATTTATGGTTTTGGGCGGGTGCGAGGGGAAAAAGGAGCCACCTACTCCTCAAGATATTGATATCATCGATACTACGAAAGCAGTGTTGTTAAAAGAGGTATTACCTATATCGGTAGATACGGTGATAATCGTCAATAGCGACGACGATTTAAAGCCGTATTGCGATAAAACACCGTCGTTCGATTTTACAAAAGGGTCTGTATTATTTACTTCGGGCTATACGGCAAGTAGTATATTCAAGATATCGGTAAAACTTACAAAACAAGACAATACGAACTACAAGTGTTTGGTAGATGTCCAAGAGGATTACACAGCAAAGCCCGATAGTTGGAAGAGATGTTATTGGGTTTCTAAGAAAATAGACCCCAAAGCAAAGATAACCGTATCTATCAACAAACATCACTAATGTGTTGAATACTAAAGTAATCCTAAAATAGAAAACTACGGTTGTAGAGTTTATATAATCAATAAAAAGGCAGGTTGTCGGTTGTGAAATACGGCAGCCTGTTTTTTTGTCGCTCTTCACAAGAGTAGCATAAATAGTTATGTCGTTTACCTATAATTTCGTACCTTTGCCGACCAAACGACAATCTCTATTGAAAAAGTGAAAAATAGTCCGCTCCAACTCGGTAGAAAAGATGTAGGCAAGTTGCTTATGCAATACGCTATTCCTTCGATAATAGCTACTACGGCGGCAGCGTTGTACAATATTACAGACAGTATTTTCATTGGACACGGTGTAGGTGCGTTGGCTATTTCGGGACTTGCTATCACATTCCCACTGATGAATTTATCGGCCGCCTTAGGTACAATGGTGGGCGTAGGTGCTTCTGCTTTGCTCTCTATGCGTCTGGGACAGAAAGACTACGATAGTGCCAATAAAATTTTGGGTAATGTCTTTGTACTCACATTTATAGTTGGAGTTGTATTCACTGTTCCCATACTGGTTTTTCTCAAACCGATTCTCTATTTCTTCGGAGCAAGCCACGAAACATTACCCTACGCATACGATTTTATGCAAATAGTAGTAGCAGGTACGGTCGTTACTCATATCTATTTCAGCCTCAATGCTATAATAAGAGCCTCTGGGCAACCGATGAAATCGATGACTGCAACGATTATGACCGTAGTTATCAACGTTATTCTCAATCCGTTGTTCATATTCGGTCTGGGCTGGGGTATACGCGGTAGTGCATTTGCTACCATAATATCGCAGATGATAGTGCTTATGTGGCAGATACATCTATTTCGGAATAAAGATAGTTTTCTCCTAGTAAGACGGCAAGACATAAGGCTTAACGGGAAAATCGTATTAGATACGATTGCAATCGGGCTTTCTCCGTTTCTGATGAATGCGGCATCGTCTGTGATAGTGATACTTATCAATCAAGGTTTGCTCAGATACGGCGGCGACCTCGCTGTGGGAGCTTTTGGCATTGTCAATCGTATAGCGATGCTTTTCGTGATGATTGTCATCGGTCTCAACCAAGGTATGCAGCCGATTGCGGGGTACAATTATGGTGCTAAGCTCTACTCGCGAGTTACTGAAGTACTTAAGAAAGCGATTGTTATCGCTACAATGATAATGAGTGTCGGTTTTCTGACCGCACAACTGATTCCACATCAGATAGTATCGGCATTTACTTCCGACCAAGACCTTATAAGCAACGCAGAGACGGGGCTAAGGATAGTATTTCTGTTCTATCCGCTTATCGGATTCCAGATGGTGGTCTCCACTTTCTTTCAGAGTATAGGTAAATCGGGCAATGCCATATTTCTATCGCTCACACGCCAAGTAATATTTCTTATCCCATTTTTATTGATTTTACCACACTTCTACGGGAAAAACGGCGTATGGATAGCTATGCCTGCCTCCGATGCAATTTCGATAATTATGTCGTATATACTTATTCATAGGCAGATAAAAATATTCAAAAAAACAGCAACATCAGAGCGAAGCGTTTGCTGAAGTTGATGAGATACGGTAGTTTAGCGATTCGGGCGTGGCTTAAGTATCTTTTTTAGAAACCGTTTGGAATCGATGTTTCTGAAAACGAAGTATTTGTATAGATGGAAGTTCCAAGAAAAACCTACGATGATGGCTACCAAGAGTTTTACTACGATAAATACGTCGTCGGCATAGTAATCGCCCAATAGCCCTTCTATCAAATGTGTGTGTCGGAGCAACTCCGTGAGAATGAACGTGAAATAGGTATTTAACAGCACACTCCCGAGCCAAACTAATAGGAACTTTATTATCACATATTTAAATTTTACGTCGAGGCTTTTGAATGCCCATTTGTAATTGAGCACACACGACACCGTACCGCCGATAATTTGCCCCGTTACTGTCGCTACTACATAAGAGGTTATGCCTTGCGAGAAGAAATAGATGATTTTTATACGTATTATGTCGAAAAACTTCTTGAGTATGAAGGCGGAGACGTTGTCGCATATCGAGGCTACTTGCGACGATAGTTGCGACCTAAGAAATAAGAAACCACCGTCTTTGTGGGATAGTTTTTGAATAAATGTACCGAGTCTACTCATTAAATAGCGATTAATTTGCAAAGGTAGTTAAAAATAAGGCAATTTGAGTCGCCTTTTGAAATAAATGATTAATTTTGCGACACAAAATAACGCAGATATGTTCAAGGGGAAAACCATCGTTTATACATCGGGTACTTTCGACCTGTTTCATTACAATCATCTAAGAATGATCAATTATGCCAGAGCACTGGGCGATATACTTATCGTCGGAGTTTCGACCGATGAGCTTGTCTGTTCGTACAAAGCGAAGCCGGCAATTCCTTTTGAGGAACGAATGAAGATAATAGAGGCTCTAAAGACACCCGATATAGTGATACCCCAGCATACGTTGGACCATACCGAGATAGTGAAGAAACTTAATATAGATGCTTTCGTCGTAGGCGACGACTGGTACGGCAAGTACGATTATCTGAAAGATTTGGGAGTAGAGGTCTTCTATTTCCCGTATGGAATGGGCATATCTACCTCAAACCTCAAGAAAAGTATCCACGATTCGTACCAAGATACTCTCACCAACCAACAGCAGTCGAAACCGGTATTAAAGTAGTTATTAGTTGTTTATGAGCAAAAAAGTTCTTGTTACGGGAGGCACGAAAGGGATAGGAAGGGCTGTTGCCGAGATTTTTGCCGAAAATGGATATGATATCATTCTCACCTATGCAGCCGACCAAGAGGCTGCCGACCGTTGCGAGCAAGATATACGTCGACGTTACGGAGTGAATGTATCGTCGATAAAAGCAGACTCTACAAGCCGAACGTCTATCGATAAAATAGCAGAATATCTCGACAAAAATGCCATATCGCTTAACACTTTGGTATTCAATGCGGCAATTACGTTACGTACAAGCTTCGAGACTACTACCTTAGAAGATTGGGATAGAGTATTTTTCGCAAACGTTCATTTTCCCGTTTTTTTACTGCAAAAGATTATCGGACATATCGAATCGGCCGGTAATGTGATTTTTACGGGCTCTCTGATGGGCATACATCCACACGGTACGAGTCTTGCCTACGGTATCACCAAAAGTGCTACTCACGCTTTGGTATCTAACCTTGTAAAGTTTCTGAAACCCTATAACGTACGGGTAAATGGCGTAGCTCCCGGCTTCGTCGATACCGATTGGCAGAAGACCAAACCTGCCGAAATACGCCACAATATAGAGAAAAAAATAGCTCTGGAACGCTTCTGTCTGCCTCAAGAGGTGGCTGAAGTATATCTTATGCTTGCTCGAAATGAGTATTTCAATGGAGAAATCATCAAGATAGACGGAGGATATTCTTATAAATAGCATATAAATGGAAGAGACAGCCAAACAATATACTTTCGAAGATTCGCTCAAATCGATAGAGACCGAAAACCTCTTAGATCGTATATTTTACCGCCCGATAGGTTACCGAATAGCCTTACTACTGGCAAAGACACCCGTTACTCCCAATACTATCACCATAATATCGATTTTTATTGGTGTATTTGCAGGAGTACTCTTGTCGCCTCAGAATATTTGGATAAACATAGTGGGTTTTACTTTACTCGTGATAGCCAATATATTAGACTGTGTCGACGGACAGCTCGCTCGCCTTACCGGAATAAAATCGCCGATAGGTCGTATCCTCGACGGACTTGCCGGAAATCTTTGGTTTATATCGATATATATAGCGATAGCTCTTCGGCTATCGGCAGACTTTGGAGCTGCCGTAGCGTGGACTGCCGCCACACTGTCGGGACTTTCGAACCTAATACAATCTAATATAGTCGATTACTATAAGACTGCTCATCTGTATTTTATCTCTTCTGCAAAAGGCAGCGAATTCGAGACTGTATCGAGTATCAAAGCCAAACACAGTGCTATGCCTCGCGGTATTAATAAAGCTCTGTATGTGTTATATGTGTATTACTCTACAATACAGATGTTTATCACTCCGCAGCTACAGAAATTGCTTGCACGGCTTACTGCCGAATATGGCAAAGATTTACCCCAAGATATACGTAATAGCCTTAGAGCCAATAGCTCACGTATAATGCCAATACTTAATATAATAACATTCAACGGCAGGTCTATCGCATTGCTAATCTCGGTTTTAACTCAGATATTCTGGATATATCTGGCTTTCGAGATTGTTGTACTGAATATTGTGTTGGTTGTCGCCATACGACGTTACGAGCAGAGTTGTAAGATGTTTCAGTAGATAGTTGGTTGTATCGCGCTTGTGTGGCAGACAGACGATACTACGATTGGAATCCGTAAAAAAATATCGAATCCGCATTTATTTGTGAAATAATTGCAACAATTGTATTATTTTTGCGTCTGTAGTATAGACACTTTTTTCGTGTTTATATTTTTCAGCCATAAACATTAAAATCAATATAGTTATGAAACGGTTAAAGATTAGTTTTTTTCAACTCTACAATTCGTTAATTGCTGCTATTTTAGGTGTCATTGGTCTGTCGTCGTGCAAACAGAATCCTATTTATCCGCCGGTTGAATATGGTTGTCCGCATGCCGATTTCATTGTCAATGGAAATGTTGTAGATAAAGACAGCGACAAACCGATAGGAAATATTCGTGTAGTCATCGAGAGCGATACCACGACGTCGATAAAAGACACTGAGCGTGTCCGTAACGATACCACATATACAAAGCCAGACGGCTCTTATAGCTTCAGACAGGACTTGTTTGAAGCATCGGATATGGTGGTGAAGGTGAAATTCGAAGATATCGACAGTACCGCCAACGGCGAGTACGAAAGTGCCAATACTACGTTGCGCATTTCTAAAGAAGACTTCAAGGGAGGCCATGGCAGATGGTTCAGAGGCGAGACAAAACAAACTGTCGACATGAAACTGACCCCAAAATCCAAAAAATAATGAAACTTACTGCAGTGAAAAGATATACAGTCGTTTGTGTCGTACTTGGACTTTTGATTATTATCGTATCGTCTTGTAAGTTTTCGGATGATATAAAAAAAGATATTCATTATACCGACCTTAAGTTCAAAGGAGTTGTAACTTTCGCCCCGACACAGGAACCCGTTAACGGTGTTAGAGTTACATTTAAAGAGATTTCGTCGGAAGGCTCCGTCGGCAAGTCTCCTACCGATACCGTATATACAGATGCCGAAGGTCGATATTCCATTTACAGAAATATAATTTTTGCCCGTAATGCCAACTTCAAGCTTACATTCGAGCCACTTAAAAATATCGACTATGGTGTTGTCGATACTGTGATAGCAGTCGGTATCGACGATTTCAAAGGCGCTTCGGGTAAATATGGCGGTAAAGCCGAAAAAGAGTTGAATATCGGTCTGAAACTCCGAAAATAGTTGATATTATGGGTGTAACCAAACTGTCTGTGCGTAAGAGATTGGCACTAAGTTTGTTTCGTCGATATAAAAAGAACGACGCTAAGATACACAGACTCAGCTATATATTGTGGGAATGTACTCTTCGGTGCAATCTGCAATGTTTGCATTGTGGAAGCGACTGTAAACGAGACTCTACCGCCCGAGATATGCCATCGGAAGATTTTTTCGGGGCTTTAGACAAGGTGTACGATATAGTGCCGAATCGCACTATGATAGTGCTTACAGGCGGCGAGGCTCTACTCCGCAAAGATATAGAGCAAATAGGTAGAGAGCTGTACCGACGCGGATTCCCTTGGGGTATAGTTACTAACGGTATGTTGCTGTCGAGGCAAAAAATAGATTCGCTTGTACGGGCGGGGATAAGGTCTGTTACCGTAAGCCTCGATGGTATGGAGTCGAGTCACAATTGGCTCAGAGGCAACCCGAATAGCTTTGTAAATGCTATGAATGGTATAAAGGAGTTGGCGAAAACACCTGAGATAGTATTCGATGTAGTAACGTGTGTAAATAAAAAGAACTACAGCGAATTGCATCGTCTGAAAGAGAGCCTTATCGCGGCAGGTGTAAAAAAGTGGCGTATATTTACGGTCTTCCCTATCGGTAGAGCCAAATATAATGTCGATTTGCAACTCGATGCTCCCGATTTTAAACGCCTTTTCGATTTTATAGCCGCCACTCGTAAAGAGGGACGGATAAACCTAAGCTATGGCTGTGAAGGATTTCTCGGTAAATATGAACTTGAGGTAAGAGATAATTTTTTTGCCTGCCGTGCCGGCATAAGTGTAGCCTCGATACTTGCCGATGGCTCTATATCGGCGTGTCCGAACCTGAGAGACAACTTCATACAAGGCAATATCTATCGAGACAATTTTCGTGATGTATGGGAAAATCGATATGCAGTATTCAGAGACCGAAGCTGGACAAAGACCGGAATATGTGCCGATTGCAAGATGTATAAATACTGTGAAGGCAATGGTATGCATCTGAGGAACGACAAAAACGGGGAGTTGCTGTTCTGCCATTTAAAACGATTGGAAGAGGGAGAGCGACTCTTAAATGTTTGATAAATAGTTGTTTCGCGTCAGATAATTTGCCTTAGTATATCGAGTGATTTTATGTGCTTAAAATCAGAGACGTGTAATTCCAAAAACTCTAATACGATATCTAACAAGCGGTTGGTCTGTTGTTGCGAATACTCTATTTCCGACGGATTGGAGTATCGTGCTTCCAACAGACGGACGAAATATGCCGTGTCGTCTTCTTCGATAAAGTGCTTATGCAGAGGAGGTATCCGACAAAAGACACCACTCTTCATATCGAAAAGAGAGTGTTCGGTGTAGGTGTCTATATTAGGGTAGAACCCCAGCAGTCGCCCGTATTCGAGTAAAAAGATGGTTATGAACTTAAAGACCTCGTCTCTCGATTCATTTAACAACGCGATACTATTTTCGAGAAAATCGTATAAGGTATCGTCTGTAAATTCTTCTTTCACAGTGTGATATACTACGTCTGCCATAAATACGGCTACCAGACGTTTCCGTATATCTGACAAAATATCGTTGAATATCAAGTGCCTTTGTATACTATTGATATAGTATAAAGTGCTTTTGCCTTTTTTTATTGTGAGGTCTACTACCGAAAATGGCTCCAGCAACGATAAATTACCGCGTTTACTTCCTATCTGCAACACAGCCGAGAGTCGTCCTTCTTGTCGGGTATAGAGAGCGACTATCCTTTTGCTGTCGGAGTAAGGTATTGTCTTTAAGACGATTGCTTTGGTGTTTGAGAGCATAGCCGTTACTGAAACCGCGATAGGATACCGACAAAGTATGCGTTTTCGGGCAATGGGTATTTGTGCGACAAATCGCCCGATAAGTTGTCGGTACCTTCGAAATCGGGTATCCAGCACTCATCGTACCGATTGATGATCTTTTTGTGTAGGAGGTATGCCAAATAGTTGAGTGCCTTGTTTTTAGAGTTTACTATTACACCTATCTGATGAGTGATATAAATGCTTTTTACTTTTTTGTGCCATAGTCCGAAACGATTGTCGGATATGATAGTGTCGATTCCATAGGCATTTACTATGTGTTTCAGCGTGTTGTGTTCTCTGAATATTGCATACATAAATTTCGGTATCTGCCACATTATCGGTAACACTTGCGAATTTGCCTTGCTGTAATGTATATCGACCCATTTGAATTCGATGCATAGCAATTGCGGAAACGTCTTTTGCAACAACAACAAAGGGTATCCGTCGGCAGCTACAATCACCTCTTTGCCCGCCTCGAGCAGTCGTTTGATGATAGGAATACAGCGAGTAGCATGTCCTATACCCCAATTTAGCGGAGCTATGAGCACACGTCTGCCTTCGATGGAATCTATTCTGTACTGTAAAGCGTTCTTAGCCATTTATCTGTGTTTTTATACCGAGAGCTTCTACCTTTGCAGCTATTTCTGCAAGTCGCTTGGGGTCTGCTTTATGGAGATTTTCGGCAGGAGTGGGGCGGTCGAGAGTATATATCATTACACTCTTGGGAGTGATCTCTTCGACCAACTTCAACCACGCCGATACCTCTTCGTCGGTGGTATTGTCTATCGTTACCCCCTTGTAATTGCCTGAGAAAAATAGAGTTTGCAGTACCAGGTTGCCTCTGAATTTTTTCAGATTTTCGACCGTATCTTTAAGACTGAAATTGCCTGTCGGCTGGTTGATAATCTTTATCGTCTCTTCTATACCCGAGTCGAGTTTGAGGATATTATTATCTACTTTGTGTAGTGCTGCGAATACTTGTGGTTTATGTGCAAATGTGGCATTCGATAATACCGATATTTTCGTGGCGGGGCAAATGGCGTTCCGCAATTCGACCACATCGTCGATAATTTCGGCAAATTGCGGGTGCAATGTCGGTTCGCCGTTACCTGCGAAAGTGATAGTATCGATATGCTCGTTTTTATCTGCATATTCCTGTAGCTTAGCTCTTAACGCCTCTTTCACCTCTTCCCGTTTAGGAAGATGTGAATGGGGCTTGGTAAAATTGAATCCGCATTCGCAGTATATGCAATTGAAATTGCATAGTTTGCTGTCGTCGGGTAATAGATTGACTCCAAGCGATGTACCCAAACGTCTGCTTTTGACAGGACCGAATATTATCTTATTGAACAACATAATCTTTTGTAGGATACTATACCAAATATCGGTTACAAAATTAATGTTTTTAATTCTATTGGCAAACAACATGTTTGTGATAGGTTCAATTGTGTAAGCGTATAGGGACGAAAAAAAGGGGGCAAACACACAAGGTTCGCCCCTTAATCGTAATTCGTAATTTGTAATTAGGTTTTACCTTTTTACCATTTTTGCTACTGTGTCGTCGGCTTTTACTGTGTAGATGCCTGCGGGTAGGTGCGAGACCTCTACCTTGTCGGTATCGGCGGCGTGGGCTACTTCGGTGCCGTACATATCGTATATACGTATGGTACGAGCCGTAGCCGAGAGGTATAGCACGTCTGCTACGGGGTTCGGGTAGAGAGTGAGCGGCTTGGCGGCAGCCTCGTCGAGAGCCGTAGCAGTAGAGAATACTACCCTTATATCCACTGCCTTATCGATACGGAAAGTATGTCCGTTGTCGATATCTTGTCCGTTGAGAGTGAGGCTCTTCAGAGCGAAACCTGCATTGGGAGTAGCCCTTACGGTAAGCTCGGTATCTTTCTCGACCTTTTCACCCGACATTACTATATTGGCGCCGTTTATCACCTGTATATTACCGCCATAAGGATTGTTGTAGGTAACGGTATATTTAGTAGGCACTATCTCTTCTATTGGATTAAAATTTTTCCATACATTGGCGGTCTGGTAGATACTTTTTGTAGCTTTAGGCACTATCAGTTTCACTTCATTCAAGTTAATGAGTTCGAATACATCACTCTGTATTGCAAGCGGTGTACGCCAACCGACAGTAACGGCTTTAAGTTCTCTACAATTACGAAAAGCATACTCACCAATACTTGTTACGCTCTTAGGAATATTGATATAATTAAGTCTCTTACAACCATCGTATTTACAACCGATTATTACTCAATATTTTATAGATAATAAGTCAGAAATATG
>CAJPPQ010000029.1 GCA_905372605.1 Porphyromonadaceae bacterium | reverse complement strand
ACTTGGTCAGGGCTTTGCCGTCTCTATGTTGCCGCCTTCGACAGACGGTACTGTCAGAGCTTTTATCCTACAAAAATAATTAACTACATTTGAAAAGGTTGTCTCCGAAAAATAGATTTGGAGACAATCTTTTTTTGGGCTTTTAGGTATACTGTCGTTAGATGGTTCATAAACATACCTAAAACATTTTTATGATATAGATTATAGTGCTGTTCGGAGTTTTTTTCGTAACTTGCAGACCGAAAACACCACAAAGCATATCACTATAATTCAGCAAGATAAAAATATTTATGAGTTTCGTTCACTTACATGTTCATAGCAACTTCTCTGTGCTCGACGGTATGAGCCGAATAGAAGATATCGTCGATAAAGCCATAAAATACAATATGCCGGCAGTAGCTCTGACCGACCATGGAGTAATGTATGGCGTAAAGGAGTTTCTCGACTACGTAAAGCGAGTAAAAAGCGAGTCGAAAAGCGACCTGAAGAGCGGTAAGATAAGCCAAGAGCAATACGATCGCATACAGGAGTTCAAGCCGATAGTGGGTGTCGAAGCGTATTGTGCGGCACGCACTCTATACGACAAAGACAAAAGAGAAAAGGTATTCAACGAGCGAAAGAATAAAGAAATAATAGTCGATATGAGTGGTTATCACCTCATATTATTAGCAAAAAACAGAAAAGGTTATGAAAATCTGTGTAAACTCGTGTCGGTATCGTGGACAGACGGATTCTATCAGAGACCGCGAATAGACAAAAACATACTCGAGCAATACAGCGAGGGAGTAATCGTAAGCTCTGCCTGCCTCGGCGGAGAGATACCGCAACATATATTAAACAACGACATAGAGAGTGCAGAGGCGACACTTTTGTGGTTCAAGCGGGTATTTGGCGACGACTTTTACCTCGAAATACAGCTCCACAAACCCACTCGCTCCGATGTAAGCAACGAGACTTACCTCAATCAGTTGCGAGTGAACGAAGCAATAGTATCGCTCGCCAAGAAAACCAACACAAAGATAATAGCCACCAACGACGTACACTTCGTAGAGGCAGACCACGCCGATGCTCACGAGCGTCTGGTGTGTCTGAGTACGGGCAAGAAGATAAGCGACAGCGGACGAATGACCTATACCAAGGAAGAGTATATGAAAACGCCCGAACAAATGTCAGAAATTTTCAGTCAATATCCTGAAGCAATCTCGAATACGCTCGAAATAGCCGAGAAGATTACACCTTTTTCGCTCGACTCCAATCCTATTATGCCGAAGTTTGAGATACCGCACGAATTCGGTACGCAAGAAGAGTACGACAAGAGATATACGGACGAAGAGCTCATCAGAGAGTTCACAATTAATGCCGAGGGGAAGGAGATGGCTCCCGACTTAGCCGAAAAGCGTATCAAAGAACTCGGAGGTGTGAGCAAACTGCACAGAATAAAGCTCGAAGCCGACTATCTGGCGAAGCTCACTTACGAAGGTGCTAAAGCTCGGTACTCAGAGATGACTCCGGAAATAAAAGAGCGTATCGATTTCGAGCTAAATACTATCAAATCTATGGGGTTCCCCGGATATTTTCTCATAGTGCAAGACTTCGTAAGGGCAGCTCGGAGTATGGATGTCTGGGTCGGTCCGGGGCGAGGCTCGGCTGCCGGCTCTGTGGCGGCATATTGTTTAGGTATTACCAATATAGACCCGTTTAAGTACGATCTGCTTTTCGAACGTTTCCTCAACCCCGACCGTATTTCGCTACCCGATATAGATATCGACTTCGACAACGACGGTCTGCCCAAAGTACTCGAATGGGTTACCAACAAATACGGCAAAGAGTGCGTAGCACATATCATCAATTACGGAACTATGGCTACAAAACTTGCAATCACCGACGTAGGACGCATTCAGGAGGTGCCTCTGGCCGAAGTGAATGCACTGAAAAACCTTATCCCCGACACTCTGGAGGAGTACAAAGACGAAAATGGCAAAACTCCCAAGATGAATATCAAAAATATCCTCAAGTATTGCAAAGAGGTGCAAGATGTTTGCAAAGAGAAGCCCCATATTGCCGAGATGATGAAGTATGCAGAGCAGCTCGAGGGCACTGTAAGGCAAACCGGTGTACATGCTTGCGGAGTCATCATTGCTCCCGACGATCTTACTAAGTTTGTACCCTTATCGACTGCAAAAGATAAGGAAGAGGAGAGTGCCGATGTGCTCGTTACCCAGTACGACGGGCACGTCATAGAGAAAGTGGGGCTAATAAAGATGGACTTTTTGGCACTCAAAACTCTATCGATAATGAAAGAGACCGTAGCTAACATAAAACGGTCGAAAGGAGTGGAAATCGACATCAATAATATCGACTGGAACGACAAGGCGACCTTCGATCTCTTCGCTCAGGGCAATACGGTCGGAGTATTTCAGTTCGAGAGCTCCGGTATGCAGAAATATCTGAAAGAACTTCACCCTTCGTCGATAGAAGACCTCATAGCGATGAATGCACTATACAGACCGGGGCCGATGGATTACATACCCGACTTCATCGACCGCAAACACGGTAGGATGCCTATCACGTACGATATACCCGTAATGGAAAAGTACCTCAAAGATACCTACGGTATCACAGTATATCAGGAGCAAGTGATGCTACTTTCGCGACAGCTCGCAAACTTTACCAGAGGTGAGTCCGACCAACTCCGAAAGGCGATGGGTAAAAAGATAAAAGAGCTCCTTGCGGAGCTAAGACCCAAGTTCATCGAGGGAGGCAAGTCTAACGGATACGATATTAAGATACTCGAGAAGATATGGGAAGACTGGGAGAAGTTCGCATCGTATGCTTTCAACAAATCTCACTCCACTTGCTACGCAATACTCGCATATCAGACGGCATATCTTAAAGCACACTACCCAGCCGAGTTTATGGCAGCCAATCTGACGCTCAACAAAGACAAAATCGTAGAAGTAAATAAGTTCATGGAGGAGTGTCGCACCATAAAAACGCCTGTACTATTGCCGGATATTAATGAATCGGAGCTCTCGTTTACCGTAAACGACAAAGGCGAGATACGTTTTGGGCTCGGCGGTATCAAACATGTGGGAGAAGCTGCTGTCGATAGCATTATTGCCGAGCGTCGGAAGAACGGAAGTTTCACTTCGATATTCAATTTCTTAGAACGAGTCAATCTAAAGACGTGCAATAAGAAAACTATCGAGAGTCTGGTCTATTCCGGTGCTTTCGATTGCTTCGCCGAGCTCAAGAGAGAAGATTTCTTTGCAGATGAAAACACGATAAACTCCCTTCTCGAGTGGGGACGCAATACACAGGCAGCAAGAGTCTCGCTACAGAACTCACTCTTCGGAGAGGATGAGTTCGAAACCTCGTATCCAACGCTGAAAAAGTCTGCTCCGTGGAGCGACCTCCAGCGTCTGAACATCGAGAAAGAGTATATCGGCATATATCTCTCTGCTCATCCGCTCGATAAGTACCGAAGCATCATACAATACGGCTGTTCGCACTCGATAATCGAGCTCAAAAACATCGAAAAGGAGATAAAAAGGGAACTCGACTCTATACCGAACCACGAGATACTCTTCTCGAAGGCACGCCACCGACAGGTCGACTTTACTATCGGAGGTATAGTGCTCGGAGTCCGCCATCAGACCTCGAGTCGAGGCAATAGATACGCAATTTTCTCTATGGAAGACTATACTGACCAGATAGAACTCAGACTATTCGACGGTTTTCGCCAAGAGGAGAAAAAATTTTCGAAATATGGTGAGCTGCTCGACAAAGACGCTTTCATCATCGTCAGAGGTACTCTTGCTGCCGAGGCAATTGCCGATAAGGTAACGCCGGAGAAGATATATCGGAACGTAAAAATCAATGTAAAACATATAGAGCTCGTAGAAGATAAGTCCGATGAGTTACTAAAAAAGCTTACAATCTACACTCTGCTCGAGGCTATCGACCAAAATCTCGTAGAGGAGCTCACTCGGCTTATAGTCGACAACGCAGGCAATACCGATTTCTTGCTACAAGTCTCCGACAAGTCGGAAAATAGCAGCGTAATGCTCAGAAGTAAACATAGAGTGAGAGTAAATCCCTCGTTCCTCTCTGCTCTGGAGCAAATGGCTAAAGACAAAAGGCTCGGATTTGCTATCAATAGCCGACGTTACGAGCCGCCCACTGCCGACAACGAAGAAGACGACTCGGAAGATAGTGCCTCGCTCGCAGAAGAGATAGCTTCGGAGGCATAAAGCAAACCGACGAATAGAGTGAATAGAGCACACAGCACTACATATTTATATATTAGGCGTTACGGACTCGGTTCGTAGCGTCGCTTCTTTCGATACGTGCACACATATCTTAGCCATATATATATATTATGTATACGGATTGCATAATTAGTTTAGCTCGGAGCATAATTAGTTTAGCTCTGAGCACAATTAGTTTAGCTCTGAGCACAATTTAGTTTAGCTCTGAGCTAAACTTTGTTCATATCCTATAAAGAATGCTTTACACCGAACATAATTAAGTTGGTTGCCTGTAAAGAACTCTTTACAGATACTATAATTAAGTTAGCTATCTATAAAGAATGTCTTATATCAAATACAAGTATTTTTACCTATAAATCAATTTATTTGGTTATTTACTAAAATATCTGAGCATATTACCGATAGTAGTTAAAAAAACATATTATAGATATTGATATTATCTAAGCTATACTTGCCCGTCGGTAAATTATGTTCATACAATTCTAATATCAAACCATTAATTTCAATTCACAACATCCGATTCGTAATTCCTGATTTATAATTCGTAATAAAATGTTACCTTTGCACAGCAATTGTAAGGAATAAATATTACACACCATTCACCCAATGCTGAAACAAGAGCTTAAAATATCGCAGCGTCAACGCTTGTCGCCGGTGCAGTTCCAGATGATACGAATGCTCGGATACTCTACTCCGGAGATGGAAGAGGTAGTCAACAAAGAGCTCGAGGCGAACCCTGCACTCGAAGAGACACACGAGCCGCTACCCGATGAAGAGCAAGACGACGACAGTCAGCTCACACCCGAGCAAGACGATATCGATATTATGGAGGCAGATTCGTTAGTCACCGACACTTCACAGTACACCATAAAAGACAATTTCTCTGCCGATAGAGCCTCGAAGCCACAGCAGGGATTTGCCTCCGAAGAGTCGTTCGAAGATAGCCTCACCTCGCAGCTCGACGAGCTCGATGCCGACAAACAGACGCTCGACCTCGCCAAATATCTCGTCGCTTGCCTCGACGATAACGGTTATCTGACGCGTAGCCTCTCCGATATTGCCGACGACCTTGCGTTCTCTATGTCTATCGAGGTCGGCCTGTCTCAACTCGAGGCAGCACTCAGCCTTGTGCAGCAGCTCGAGCCTGCCGGAGTCGGAGCCCGCGACCTTCGTGAGTGTCTGATGCTCCAGCTTGGCCGACTGCATTCGTCGCCCGCAGTCGACAATGCAATGATTATCGTAGATAAATATTTCGATAGCTTTACTGCTAAAAAATATAGCCTCATCCGCAGCCATCTCGGCATCGACGACGAAGATTTTCGTAAAGCAATCGACCAAATATTGCATCTCGACCCCAAGCCGGGCAATACATTCGCAAGCCGCCACGAGACAGTCTCTTCGCAGATCATACCGGACTTCACCGTGGAGCAATATGGCGGCAATCTGTACGTTTCGCTCAACGGATTCAACTATGCCAAGCTCTCTGTGAGCAAAGTCTACCGCGATATGGTCGAAGAGTTATCTGCTCGAGGCTCAACAAACGACGATACACGCAAAGCTCTCGACTTCGCACGCAAAAAAATCGACGATGCCGACACATTCATCGAAGCTATCGAGCAACGCAACCGCACTCTTACCCGCACTATGATAGCAATAGCCAATACACAGAAAGTATTTTTCATCTCGGGCGACCCCTCAGACCTCGTACCGATGAAGCTTAAGGATATTGCCGAAGTCGTACGCTTCGACCTCTCGACCATATCGCGAGCCACAAGCAATAAATACGTACAGACAGCTTACGGTATCTTCCCGCTGCGGTATTTCTTCTCCGACGCTATCAAGACCGACGAAGGCGGAGAGGTATCGAATAAAAAAATAATGGCTATAATCAAACAACTCGTCGACTCCGAAGATAAAAACTCTCCTCTTACCGACGCACAAATAGCTCGGAAGCTCAACGACGAAGGCTACCACATAGCCCGACGAACCATAGCCAAATACCGCGACGAAATGCACATACAGTCTTCGAACATTAGGACAGCAAACTCACAAACACGCTAAACAATGATAAAAATAGCCAAAACACTCTCTGCCATATTCCACCCCATCGCGGTGCCACTCTATTGCGCCCTACTGATGTACTTCGCAACCTCGTTTCCTTGCTCGGCCGACATATATCGCGACTTAGCCTTTTTCGTCCTCGTGCTGTTCTTTACCGTCGTAGTTCCTGTCGTGTCGATATGGTACCGCTACCGCCGAGGAAAAATCACCGACCTCACCCTATCCGACCGCCGCCAGCGGCATCCCATCTATCTCATATCGCTCAACTCGGCTATCGTCGGACTATATCTGATATATCTGATGCTCGGGATGTACCTGTATGTGTTGTTTTTCACATTTGCCGTCTTTGCTTTCGCCGCTATAACTATCATCAACACCAAATGGAAAATATCGGCACATAGTTGCGGAGTTGGTATCATTTGCGGTTTCGTGGCGATGATGTCGTTTCTTGATATAAACATAGTCTTTTGGTCGGTAGTGACACTCATCGTCGCCGGCAGCGTAACTACTTCGCGTTGTATACTCGGAGTTCACACTCTGGGGCAGACTGTAGCAGGTTTCTTCCTCGGACTCGGACTATCGCTTATACCTTCCGTACTTCTTTGGATGCAATTATAAATTATTTTCATACCTTTGTACTCTCAAAACGCTCGTATCGTATTCCGACAGACTACTGCCGATAGTATCCGATACTACGTTTACGGCAAATGATATTAATAACCGCAATACATAGACAAACGATACAATGACACACACACACCGTACGGCAACTAAGAGATATATCTTTATCCTATTGCTTACCTCTGTAGCCCTCTTCTCGTCGTGCCGCAAAGACTTTAGCGTCTGGCGTGCTCACAACGAGGCTTGGCTCGATAAAAACAAAACCATTATCGATTCGCTCAGCAAAGCCGAAACGAAAACCGATTACGAATCGGCAGGTATCACACCGTCGGGCATACAATACGTAATCAGACATAGAGGATACGGTGTTACTGCCAAACGGAGTTCGGCGGTAACGGTTACCTACGAAAACTTTCTCATCGATGGTACCGCTGTGGGACACGCCGAAAAATTCAGTGTAGAGATAAAAGATATGGTCGAAGGTTGGCAAGAAATACTCTGCTCGAACCTCGTAAAGCAAGGAGCAAACTTCACAATCTACATCCCTTGGAACCTCGCATACGGCAAAACGGGCAATAAGGTAGCCTCTTCTGCCAGATTCTTCGTACCGCCCTACTCTACTCTTATCTGCCACATCGAAATCCTCAAGATAGTAAACATTCTTCCTAAATAAATATACTCACAAATATCAACCAAACACATCGAGACTATCCGCTATATGAAAAAAATAATATTGGCAATAATACTAATCGCTGCCCCCTTGGCAGTATCGGCACAAAAACTCAGAGCCGGCTTCATCGGCGGCTATCAACATACGTTTCCTTATGCTATGGTAAGCGGCGACGTCAATAAAATCACCTTCAACCCACGTTCGGGTATGGGTTTCCACATCGGCGGCTACCTCGGCTGGAACTTCCGAAGCCGTCTCTGGCTCGATGTGCAACTACTCTACTCGATGCGTTCATATCGGTTCGATATGCAGTTCAACAACGACCCAAAACGAACAGCAACCACCATCTTCAAACGCCAAGTATTCTACGCCGAGTTGCCCCTGCACTTAGGCTATAGTTTCCGCATCGACGATAATATATCGATACTGCCAATCGTCGGAGCATCGTTCTCGGCTGCTCTACACGGCAAAGACATCGCCTACGAAGCTACCGAGCTCCAAAAGCCGATGACTCTGGAGACCGAAAACAAAAACCTATTCGACAAAGACGGCAGGATGTATCGCTTCGGTCTGTCGCCCGAGATTGGTGTCGATATCAGATACAAAGACTGGGCAGTGCGACCACTATACTCGGTAAGCATCAACAATATCACTCGGCAGAATTTCGGCTGGACATATACCTTACCTTCGGCACAAACGAAGTATCTGTTCAATCACGTCGTCAGACTCTCTGCCATATATATGTTCAAAATACAATAGGCGAACACAGATATTTCGACGCATAGTATTCGAGTCGTCTCTCAGAGTTGAGGCAGTTCGCTTCCGAGCAGAGTCAATTTCCTTATAAACGAAATCAGTTTTTACGGCAGGTAAAACAAATTGCTATTTTAGATATTCGGCAGTAAGCACAAGTAGCGCAGTATTCCGTACCCGCCTCAAACCTTCACTGCCCCGTCGGCCTGTAATACGTACCGACTATCTTTTTCGGGGATAATTATATTCCTGAAACCGCTCTCTTGCAGGTGCTGTTTGTACTCCTCTTGAGTACGATATTCACCGTGTACGAGAAATAGATTTTTTATCTTATCGGGGTCTTGGCAGCGGAGATATTTTATCATCTCCCGATAGTCGCCGTGCCCCGAAAAGGCTTCGATACTGCGAATATCGGCACGAACAGGTATCATACTGCCGAAAATTGAAATCTGCTTCAAACCCTTCTGCTGTATCCTTGCTCCCAGAGTAGTAGGGGCACAATATCCGACTATAAGTATCGTGTTCTTGGGCTTCATTATGTTGTTTGCCACATGGTGTTTTACTCGCCCTGCCTCCAACATACCCGATGCCGAGATGATGATACAAGGCTTTCGGTACTTATTGATGGCTTTGCTCTTGTTTACGTCGCGGACATAGTCGACTTGGTTGAAACTGAACGGGTCGTCGTCGTATAGCATCGTACGCTTTATATCGTCGTTTAGATATTCTATGTTTTCCAAGAAGACGGCAGTGGTATTTATCGCCAGCGGACTATCGACGAATACCTTGATATGAGGCAAAAGTCCTTCATTGTAGAGTTCGTTGAGCACATACAATATATCTTGCGTACGACCTACGGCAAAAGAGGGAATTATAAGTTTTCCTCTCTTTTCGACACAAGTATTGTACACCACCTCAAGTAGGGTCTTCTTTACATCTTCTTGCGACTCGTGCAAACGATTGCCGTAAGTAGACTCGGTAATAATATAATCGCACTGAGCAAAAGGCTCAGGAGTACGAAGTATATAGCTCTTCTGACGTCCTATATCGCCCGTATAGCCTATCTTGTAGAGTTTGCCGTTTTCTTTTATCTCTATCACCGAACAAGCTGCTCCGAGCAAATGTCCCGTCGTATAGAATGTAACTGCTATATCTTCGTCTATCTGCAACCTCCGCCTAAACTCAGTAGTAACAAATAGCTCCATACACCGATGAGCCTCCTGCTGTGTATATAGTGGCGAGGCAGTGTGTAGATTGTTGCGTTGAGCTTTGCGGTTATATTTATTTGTATCCGACTCCTGTATGAAAGCACTATCGGCAAGCATATAGGCACACAAGCTACGGGTAGCAGCCGTGGTAATGATTTTGCCTCTAAATCCAAGGTGATATATGTAAGGTATCAGCCCCGAATGGTCTATATGTGCATGTGAGAGTATCAGATAGTCGATACTGCTCGGTTCGAAACGTATATCGCGGTTGAGATTGTAGGTATCGAGACCTTTCCCTTGAAACATTCCACAATCGAGCAATATACATCGTCCGCCCTTGGTTTTTATTAAAAACTTGCTACCTGTAACCTCACGTGTAGCTCCTAAAAACTCTATTTGCATTTTATTCGTTTTATTATTTGGATTCAAATATTATCGCCTTTTTTCGATTTCGGGAGGCAAAGTTAGGTATAAATTTCGATTATTACAACGGATGTCTGCGATTATATTATCGACTAACATTAAACCTTATTATATTGACTGAGTCTATATCGTCGTATTAATAATTAAAACTATAAATTCTTATGAGTAAAATTTTTTTGAGTGTATCTCGTTTGGTGATAATATTCACCCTAACACTATGTAGTACGCAGATTAATGCACAGGTTCCGGCTATTTCGAAGAAATATTCGGAGCAGAAGGTATATGAACTTATCATGCGCTACAACACATCGAACAAATACGATGGCGCCAATGCTGCGGTATCGAAAGCATTCGGCAGAGACTTCCCAAATGCCTACGACATCGAATGGGAAACAAACGATGAGATATATGAAGTAGAATTCGAGATTCGAAATAGAGACTTCAAGGCATATTACGACAAAGAGGGAAATCTGATAATCTACAAGCAAGATATTACCGTGGCAGAATTGCCTGCTAATGTGAATAAAGCAATAAAGGCTCTGTATCCTAAGTACCGATTAGACGATGTAGACAAAATCGTAAGTGCCAATCAGACTTACTACAAGGTAGAACTCGAATATGGCGAACACGAAACAACCGTATACGTCGACAGCAAGGGCAAACAGCTCGATAACGTACCCCTATATTGATTATCCTAAAAGTATAGCTTAAATAAAAAGGTTCGAGACTATGTCTTTTTTTTCTGACAATCTCGAGCCTTTTTTGTATCGCTTCCTATCTTTGGTCTGATTATAATATTGCCCGAAAACAAAACCGAAAGTTACTCGATAAACACGACTCTACACACAACTACATTCTCGCTTCGATAAACCTCATTAATATACACGGTAAAACATTTTTGAAAACTTTACGGACAATAAAAACACATATATACCATACAATCAATAATATATCTTTTCTATTAAGACAATTTAACGTCGATATTCGAGTGCAACGATTTAGTTTCTCGGAAAAACATTGTACTTTTGCCATACAGTTTTATAATAATAACAAAACCCCAAAAAGATTGTATGAAAAAGTATTCTGTCGGCAGCAATGAAGAGCTGCAAAAAAATTCGATTGTCACTGTCGAAGAAGCAAGAAAAGCTACTAACGACTACTTCTGTGGCGACGAACTTGCTACCCAAGTGTGGATAAATAAATATGCCCTCAAAGACTCGGCAGGTAACCTATATGAGCGGTCGCCCGAAGATATGCATCGACGTATGGCAAGGGAGATAGCCCGTATCGAGGCTAAGTATCCGAACCCTATGTCTGAGGACGAACTGTTCGAACTCTTCGACAGGTTCAAACACATTATACCGCAGGGAGGACCGATGACGGGCATCGGTAATAATTTTCAAGTATCGTCGTTGTCGAACTGTTTCGTGGTAGGCGTAGAGGGCTCTTCGGACTCTTACGGAGCTATCATAAAGATAGACGAAGAGCAGGTTCAGCTTATGAAACGTCGCGGCGGAGTAGGACACGACCTGTCTTCGATACGCCCCGAAGGTTCGCCCGTGAACAATTCGGCTCTTACCTCCACAGGTATCGTACCTTTTATGGAGCGTTATTCGAACTCTACTCGCGAGGTAGCACAAGGAGGTCGGCGTGGAGCACTTATGTTATCTATATCTATCAAACACCCCGATGCTGAGAAGTTTATAGACGCCAAACTCGAACAAAACAAAATCACTGCAGCAAATATATCGGTCAAAATCGACGACGAATTTATGCGTTGTGTCGAAAGCGGTAAACCATACACGCAGCAATATCCGATAGACTCGTCCAACCCCACGTTTTCGGTAAAGATAGATGCCAAAAAGCTGTGGAATAAGATCATTCACAATGCTTGGGCATCGGCAGAGCCGGGTGTGTTGTTTTGGGATACT
>CAJPPQ010000028.1 GCA_905372605.1 Porphyromonadaceae bacterium | reverse complement strand
CGCTCTCATCATTGATGCACAAAGCTTAATAATGATACAATATGAAGAGGCGTATAGTATTTATTACTATACGTCTTTTTTTGTCTATATATTAATTAAATAATTAGTACTTTTGTACCACAATCCAAGAGAAGAAAGTAAAATATGCTTAGTGTAAAAATATTCGTATTCAATCCTTTTATGGAAAATACCCTCGTCGTATACGACGACCATACGCGAGAAGCTGCTATCGTCGACTGCGGATGTCTGTACGATACGGAGCGTAACAAACTCAAAAAGTTCATTGCCGACAACAATCTCGTTATAAAGTATCTGCTCAATACGCATCTTCATCTCGACCACCAATTCGGTAACGCTTGGGCTGCAGCCGCGTATGGCGTATTGCCTCTTGCTCACCGCAACGACGAGAAACTCATCGACAACCTGCCGTCGCAGGCTATGTTGTTTGGTATTCCCGACTCTGTCGACGCACAACCACTTGGCGGATATATAGCCGAAGGCGACGAAATAAAAATAGGTAGTTCTATTCTAAAAGCGATATTCGTACCCGGACATTCGGCAGGTAGCTTATGCTTCTACTCCGCCTCCGACGGCATATTGATAGCGGGCGACGTACTATTTGCCGGTTCTATAGGACGGACAGACCTGCCCGGCGGTGATTTCGACTTGCTTACGAACGGCATCAGAGAGAAACTGTTTACTCTCCCTCTCGACACGAAGGTATACCCCGGACACGGAACTACTACATCTATCGATAGAGAAATACATAGCAATCCTTTTTTCTGATACAAATGAATATTTATAAAAACGTTGCCGTAATATCGGGATTAGACCCTCATCGTTCTATACTGCAAGACAAACTATTACGTTTTTTTTCCGATAAAAACGAGAAAAGCCTTATCGTAGAGGGCAGACCCTCTAACGACATATCGTTCCGACAGCAGGGGAATGTCGATATAGTCTCGCATCTCGACGATAGCGATTTGGCGTTTGTAATCCAGAATGCCGATAATATATATTGTCGTAGTGGATATTCGACTCTGATGGACTTGTATGCTTTGGGCATAAATCGGGCTACGCTCATACCCACACCAGGGCAGACAGAGCAAGAGTACTTAGCTAAGTACTTCGCTCAGAAAGGTTTCGATGTGATGATGCAATGGGAGATTTAGGCTAAAAAAATACTATACCAACACACGCCCTATCGTAAAGCAACTGTATAAAATACGTCGCTGTGGGCAAAAAAAGAATAGGCTATGGTGGATACCATAGCCTATTCTGCAACAAAACATTACAGTTATTTATTATACACTAAATAGTCTACTCTTTATCTTCCGTGTCCTCAGTTTTTTCTTTGGCTTTCGAGCGAGTCTTTTTGGGTGCTTCTTGAGCCTTGAGCATATCGTCTTTCGCCTCAGAAATCATCTGGTCTTTTAATTCCGACAAAGCCTCGATATCACCTAATGTAGCTTTTGCCTTTTTAGTGACTTTTTTCTCTGTCAGAGGCTGTTCGGTCTCGTTGTTTTTAGCTTCGTCTTCGAAAGTACGGCTGTGCGACAATATGATACGTTTAGCATCTTTGTTGAACTCTATCACCTTGAACGGTAATTTTTCGTCGAGTTTAGCCGATTTGCCGTTTTCTTTTACGATGTGCTTCGGTGTAGCGAAACCTTCTATTCCGTAAGGCAATGCTATTACAGCGCCCTTGTCAAAGAGTTCGACTATCGTTCCTTCGTGTATGGAGCCTTCGGTGAAGATAGTTTCAAATACCTCCCAAGGATTTTCTTCCAACTGCTTGTGGCCGAGCGACAAACGAGAATTTTCTTTGTCTATCTCCAACACTACTACGTCGATATCCGAGCCAAGCTGAGTGAATTCCGACGGATGTTTGATTTTTTTCGTCCAGCTCAAGTCCGATATATGTATCAGACCGTCGACACCCTCTTCGAGTTCGGCAAATACACCGAAGTTGGTGAAGTTGCGTACTTTAGCAGTATGCTTGGTACCTACTGCATATTTTGTATCGATAGTAGCCCATGGGTCGGGTTTGAGTTGCTTGATACCGAGCGACATTTTGCGTTCTTCTCTGTCGAGGGTAAGTATTACGGCTTCTACCTCGTCGCCTACTTTGAGGAAGTCGTTTGCCGAACGCAAATGCTGGCTCCAGCTCATTTCAGATACGTGGATAAGTCCCTCTACGCCGGGGATTATTTCGAGGAATGCACCATAGTCTGCCATTACCACTACTTTACCTTTCACCTTATCGCCTACCTTGAGGTTCTGGTCGAGAGCATCCCAAGGATGAGGAGTAAGCTGCTTAAGTCCCAGTGCGATACGCTTTTTCTCTTCGTCGAAGTCGAGTATAACGACATTGATTTTCTGGTCTAATTGTACTATTTCGTTCGGGTGATTTATGCGTCCCCAGCTGAGGTCGGTGATATGTATCAGACCGTCGACGCCTCCAAGGTCTATAAATACTCCGTACGAAGTGATATTCTTGACTATACCCTCGAGTACTTGTCCTTTTTCGAGGCGAGAGATAATCTCTTTGCGTTGTTCTTCGAGTTCTTCCTCGATAAGAGCTTTGTGAGATACTACTATATTCTTGTATTCGTCGTTGATTTTTACTATCTTGAATTCCATAGTTTTATCGACAAATACGTCGTAGTCGCGTATAGGTTTCACATCGATTTGCGAACCGGGCAAGAATGCCTCTATTCCGAATACTTCTACTATCATACCGCCTTTTGTACGGGATTTGATATAGCCGTGAATGATTTCTTGACTTTCGAGAGCGGCTTTCACTCTATCCCACGAACGAGCATGTCTGGCAAGTCTGTGCGACAGAATGAGTTGACCTTTCTTGTCTTCTTGATTTTCGATAAAAACTTCTACCTTATCACCTACCTTAAGGTCGGGATTGTAGCGGAACTCGGCGTATGGTATTACACCATCGGATTTGTAGCCGATATTTACTACTACTTCACGTTTGTTGATCGACACTACGGTACCCTCTACAACCTCTTGGTTTTGAATTTGGCTTAAGGTTTTGTCGTAAAGTTCGGTGTCGCGTTGGCGATTTGTATCGATAGAATCGCCCTTTTCGTAAGTATCCCAGTCGAATGCTTCGGGAGTTACTACTGGCTTTTGAGCCTCCAATTGCGGCTCGTTAGTGGAATTGAATTCTTCCATAAATAATTTTATTTTAAAGGGTTAGACAATATGAGATACTATCAAAAAAATATCTCCGTTAATTACAAAATACAAGTTGCAAAGATAATACTTTTATGCAACAGACCAATAGTCAATCGATAATCGCAAAAAAAATATTATCTTTGCAAAACAAGCATTATCCTCCGAAAGACTTATAAATCAGACACGTAATGGCAAAGATTCTTCATATTTCAAAGTATTATTATCCTTACTACGGAGGGATAGAAGATATTGCACAGACTATAGTAGAACAACTTAAACCATATCATACACAGAAAGTTATTTGTTTTAATGATAAAAACGTTGCTACTACCGATATCGTCGATGGTGTAGAGGTAGTTCGTGTTGCTACTATCGGTACGCTTTTTTCGCAACCGATACCCAGAAATTATACCTCTACACTAAAAAAGATACTCGACGAATTTCGTCCCGATTATATTCATTTGCACTTACCTAATCCTGTAGTAACGTTGTTATTACTGAATTTAGGCTGGGGTAGTGCAAAGCTATACTTGCACTGGCATGCCGATATATTGGGGCAGAAGTTTCTATACTTTTTCTACAAACCATACGAAAAGAGGTTGCTGCTTAGAGCCGATAAGGTAATAGCTACCTCACGTATTTATATGGAGCATTCGGAGGTAATCAAGAATTTTTCATATAAATCGGTTGTAGTACCCAATGTAGTGAAAGAGAGTAAGTTCGCTCTGTGTGATAATGATAGAGACGAAATAGAGAAGATAAGACAACGTTTTGGCGGTAAAAAAATACTCTTTTTTGTAGGTCGCCACGTGGCTTACAAGGGGATAGAGTATATAATTGATTGCGATAAACTTGTCGACGAAGATTGTGTCTTTGTGGTAGCCGGAGGTGGGCCTCTTACGTCGAAACTGAAAGCAAAATCGCTCGGTAGCAATAGAATACATTTTGTGGGCAGACTTTCTGACCGAGAGCTAAATCTCTATTTGAGAGCATCTTATTTATTGCTCTTTCCTTCGTTGAATCGTAGCGAGGCGTTTGGTATCGCATTGGCTGAGGCTTTGTATTGTGGACTTCCGGCAGTTAGTTTCGATATCGAAGGTAGTGGTGTACAGTGGGTAAACTGCAACGACTACTCGGGAATTGTCGTCGAAAACTCCAATACCGAGGCATTTGCAAAAGCAATAGACAAGCTATTGAAAGACACGGAAGAAAGAGACCGCATGAGCTTAAACGCACATAAATGGGTCGCAGAGCAATTCGTTGCCGATAAAGCGTTTGGCGAACTATACACTATTTATAACCTGCCTCCGAAGCCGACTGCCGATAGGGTAAACGCGTCGATAGTATTGTACAAGAATGATTTCGAGAAGGTAAAAGTATTAGTGCAGACGTTACGTAAGAGTCCAATAGTGAATAAAATATACTTAGTAGACAACTCACCCGTAATCGACAAGCGATACGGAGATCTTGAAGCGACTTATATATTCAACGATAAAAATATCGGTTATGGCAGGGGACACAATATAGCTATGCGACAGACTCTTACCGATAGAGATGCAGCCTACCATATAGTAATGAATGCCGATATTAGTTTCGATCCGTCGATTATAAATAATATGGTCGAATATATAGACGAGCACCCCGATGTCGGTATGCTTATGCCTAAGGTATTCTATCCCAATAATAAAATACAGTACTTATGTAGATTGCTACCAACTCCGCTCGATTTGTTCGGTAGGCGTTTCTTGCCTAAAAAGGTTATGAAAAAGCGTATCTACCGCCTCGAAATGAGATATACCGACTATAATAAAATAATAGAAGTGCCTCAACTTTCGGGTAGCTTTATGCTGATAAACACTGCTATACTCGAGAAATCGGGTATTTTCGACGAACGTTATTTTATGTATCTCGAAGACGTCGACCTTACGCGTCGTGTATCGAAATATGCAAAGACGATATTTTATCCTGCCGTACACATCGTTCACGAACATCATAGAGGATCATATAGTAGTATTCATCTGTTGTTTAGACATATATCGAGTGCGATAAAATACTTTTGTAAGTGGGGCTTTTTCTCAGACCCCGACCGAGACGCTATCAACTCTATAACATTGAAAAATACATTGCAGTAACACTATAATATAAAATATTTTGAAGAGATGGGTGAATTTAGTTTCGTACAATTTTCGAGTGCATTTATAATTTTATTTGCAATCATTGATATAACAGGCTCTATACCAATTATCTTAAGTCTAAAATCGAAGGGTGTTGATATCAATCCGGTAAAGACGAGTAGTGTGGCTTTGGGTATAATGATACTATTTCTGTTTCTTGGAGAGCGTATAATGAGTTTGTTCCATGTTGATATTGAGTCGTTTGCTGTGGCAGGAGCTTTTGTACTCTTTATTATGTCGCTCGAGATGATACTCGACGTAGAGATATTTCGCAACAATACACCTAAGAATATAGGTGCTATCGTACCTATCGCCTTCCCTCTCGTAGCAGGACCGGGTAGCTTTACGGCTATGATTTCTCTGCGAGCAGAGTTTGATACAATAAATATATTTTTTGCATTGATAGCCAATTTGTTATTCGTCTTTGTGGTACTCAAGGCTACGGGTCGGATAGAGAAACTTCTTGGCAAGGGCGGTATCTATATTTTACGTAAATTCTTTGGCATCATTCTTTTAGCTATAGCGGTAAAACTTTTTACGTCGAACGTACAACATTTGATATGATACGAAAAAAAGTATTACCTTTGCACTCTTATTTACTTTACAATATACACAAATAAAAAACAGAAAGAACTTATGAAGAAAGTAATTTTAGTTTGTATCGTAGCAGTATCGTCGTTGTCGATCATTTCGGCACAACCGAGAGCTATCGGAGGTAGAATAGGTATAGATTTGGAAGCATCGTATCAGCATTCGATTGGAAGTAAGAATTACCTCCAATTAGATTTGGGGCTTCCAGGATATGCCTATGGTGTACAAGGAGTTGTAACATTTAATACTATTTTTGCCACTCCTCATTGGGGAAGTTATGGCAAATGGGAATGGTTTGCAGGCGGTGGAGTAGGTGCCGGTATGATTTCCGGATATTATTCTTACGATAACGCCATATTTGTAGGAGGTGCAGGTAATATAGGACTTTCGTTTACATTTCCGTTCGACTTACAGTTGTCTGCCGAATACCGTCCGTTGTTAGGTCCGGCTTTTGGTAAGCGTTCCAACGGCGATTATGTCGGCTTTTATGGAAATGGCTTATTATGTGCTGCATTAGCAGTGAGATACGCATTCTAAGTTATAATACGAGTTTAGACGAAACACATAAAAGACGGGGAATAGCATAAAGAGCTGTTCCTCGTCTTTTGCTATTTGTATAATATTCAGCAATATACATGTTTGTTTGAATAACAAAGCCGTATGTATTGAACTCATAATATACAATTTTGGCGGCTACATACGTTTAATAGGTAAAATTGATGTATATTTGTAAGTTAGTTTTATACACATCACAAATCAATTAAGATACGATGAAAAAAATATTGGTAGTATTTCTATTTTTCTTGGCTTCACAACTTTTGTATGCCCAACAGACACAAATATTAAGCAATAAACATCACTTGTTTGAAGAGGGCAAGTCGCTTTTCGTACAGAAAAAGTATGGTATGGCAAAAAAGGCGTTCCAGAGCTATCTGTCGGAAGTAAACGAAAATTCGGGATTCTATGCGGATGCCTCATATTATATAGCTTGTGCGTCGTACGAACTCAACGACCCCAATTCGGAGAACATATTGAAGACGTTCGTAGAGAAATATCCGTATTATCCTATGCAGAAGCGTATTGCATTTATGCTCGGTAGGCTATATTTCGAACAAAAGAAGTACAAACAAGCTATCAACTATCTGGGGCAGGTAGACCCTTACGACCTCAACCAAGAAGAAGCCGAGCAATACTATTTTGCACAAGGATTCTGCCTTTTGCAACAGAAAGAGTATCAGAAAGCTAAGATGAATTTCCTCAGAATAAGCTATTCGGATTCGTATTTCGATGAAAAAAACTATTACATAGCATATTGCGACTATTCTTTGGGCGATTATACCGCTGCCCAGCAGGGTTTCGAGCGGTGCAAACTGACCAAATACGAAGAGCCTGCACTATATCACCTCTTGCAGATACACGAGCAGATGGGCAACTCTACGGAAGCCGTGAAAGTGGGACGTGAGTTGATACAGAAGTACCCAAACAATCCGAACAATACCGAAGCCTTCCGTATCTTGGGCGAGTCGGCATACAAAAACGGCAACTATCAGAATGCAATACTATATCTTACGGAATATGAAAAGCTTACACAAAAAGTACAACGAGAAGATATGTTTATACTCGGTGTAAGTTACTACAAACAAAACAATTATAAGAGTGCAATAAAATACTTGTCGAAAGCAACCACCCAAAACGACGAAATCGCCGAGAATGCTTACTATCTGATAGGGCAATGTGCCCTGAAAACCAATGATGTACAGCGGGCTAAGATGTCGTTTTATTCGGCTTATTCGATAGGTACCGATAAGCGAAACAAAGAGGAGGCTCTCTACAACTATGCTATTGCGACATATCAGACAGGGTCGGTATTCGGCGAGAGCACTAAGGCGTTCAATCAGTTTCTGAACGAATATCCGTCGTCGGAACACGCCGACAAGATACTCGATATGCTTGCATCGGCTTATATGAACGAAAGTAACTACGACGAAGCACTAAAAGCCATCAATACCATTAAAAAACCAAACGCTAAGATACAGCAAGCCAAAGAGTATATATTGTTTAGGCTCGGAGTGAAATATTTCAACGAAAAGAAATACAAAAAAGCCGAAGATGCTCTATCGCAATCGATATTGCTAAAAAATAGCCAGTCGATAACACAGCAAGCATATCTATTCAGAGGCGAAACATATTTTAAAACAGCTGATTACGACAAAGCAATAAGCGACCTTAAGACGTTTGTATCTAAGAATAAAAACAATAATACCGCCGATGCTTCGAAGGCTTTTTATACTATCGGATATTGCTATTTTTACCAGTCGCAATGGGCTAATTCTCGTCAATGGTTTACACAGTACCTATCGAACGAGCCCGACAAAAAATCGGATTATTACTACGATGCACAGTGTCGTATCGGCGACTGCTATTTCTACGAACGAAACTTCACGAGTGCAGCCGCTTCGTATACGAAAGTAATATCGTCGAACTCGACCAATACCGATTATGCTCTGTATCAGAAAGCTTTCATCAAGGGACTTCAGAAGAAATACAGAGAAGAGATAGCAGACCTTCAGTCGCTTATAAAAAAATATCCGAATTCGGTATACGCTCCTAAGGCTCAGTACGAAATCGGACGTGCTTATGTATTACAAAACAAATACAACGATGCTATAGGGCAATACAATGTGGTATTGGAAAAATATCCGCAAAACCCCATAGCACGAAAAGCAAGCCTCGAAATAGGAATGCTCTACGAAAATATGGGACAAAACGATATGGCTATAGCTGCGTATAAAAAAGTGGTAGAGCGTTATCCGGGTAGCGAGCAGACTAATGTGGCTCTGGAAAGTATGCAAAACTTATATGTCGACAAAAACGACGTAAGTGCTTATATCAAATACACTAAATCGCTTGGAATGAGCGACGGCGGATCGTCATCGAAAGAAGATTCTCTATCGTATATAGCGGCAGAGAAGGTCTATGCCAAAAAGGACTACAACCAAGCCATACCCGCTCTCGATAGTTATCTGAGCAGGTATTGTACAAGTAGTAAAGCAACTACTCTCAACTGTGTGAATGCCACATATTACCTTGCCGAGAGCTACTACGAAAAAGACAATACCAAGGCTGCTCTGGAAAAATATAAGATACTTGCATTGCTCGATGGTAACGAATATCAAGAGGAATCGTTGGTAAAAGCGGGAGAGATAGCATTCGACCAAAAGCAGTTCGACGAAGCAGCCAAGTACTTCAAGAAACTCAAAGAGGTATCGGCAAGTCCGCAGACGAGGTTCAAGTCGCAACTCGGAATACTCCGCTGTTACTACCGCACCAATAACCATTCGCAAGTGGTAGACAATGCCAATATATTGCTCGATAGCCCCGTTACACCCGAAGTAGAGCGCGAAGCTCGCTACTGCCGTATGAAGTCGCTTATCGCTCTTGGCAATTGGACGGAAGCTATAAAAGATGTAGAGGTGCTCAAAAACGATGTCAGCAATAGTATCGGAGCCGAGTCGGCGTTTATTATGGCAGAGTACTATTTCTACCAGAAACAACTCCAGCAGAGCGAAGACGAAATAGTCGCTTTCATCGACAAAAAGTCGCCTTTCCAGTATTGGATAGCTCGTTCGTTCATACTACTGGCAGACATATACATAGTGAAAAAAGACGACTATCAGGCGAAACAATATCTTCTGACTCTGAAAGAAAACTACAAGGCAAACGACGATATAGAGCAGATGGTAAACTCCCGCCTGGCAGACATAGATACTCGATACAAAGAGACTATATATTGATGAGGATAAACAGCAAACGAAGAAATCTTACGATGTAATGTTTTCTTTGCCCACAATAAATTGGTAGAATATATAAATCGAAGTAGTATAAAATGAAAGACCAGACCGTAATTTACAAGTCGTACGACAATATGTACAAAGCAATGTACGAACGCGATTTTCTGAGAGAAAACGGGGTAGAAAGTTTCTTGTCGGAAGACTCTACTTTGCCGTTAGACCCTACACTTATGGGTAAGACTTGGGGAATAAAGCTATATGTATTCGAAAAAGATATTCCCACTATCGACCGCCTTCTTGCCGAACTTAACAACGAAAAATAAACTATATGAAAAAATCAATCATCATACTGGCTGCTACCATCTTGATTGCCTGCGGCAACAGCGACCGCCAAAAAGCCGATGCTCTATATCTGAGAGCGTCGAAGCTATATGAGACGAAGACCTACGACGAAGCCAAAAGGCTGCTCGATACTCTCCACACCCGATACCCTCGACAGGTCGAAAGTCGTAAACGAGCCGATACTCTGCTTTGGCGTATTACTCTCGACGAGGTAGAACGCGATATCCCTATCGTCGACAGCACACTGAGACACCTATTACTGAAAGCCGAGACCATAGCCAAAGACTATCGTTTGGTAAAAGACGCCAAATACCAGACGGTAGGCGACTACGAGCACAAAAACATGCAAAACGCTTCGAACGTCTCGCGGACATACCTCAAACCGATAGCCGACGAGCAAGGCAATTTTAGCCTGATAAGCAATCTTGTGGGGCATCCTATAGCTCACCGACAGCTCACTGCTCGTGTCGGAGATATTTCGGCCTCTACTCCTGTAGCCGACGATGCGGCATGTAATAAATACAACGATTTTGGGGTTACATACGAACAGGTAATATATCGTCGGAAAGATGTAGACGACATAGTCAATTTCTTTTCGCAGAATACCGACAAAAACATAGAGATAGTACTCAAAGGCGAGCAAAAAGACTATTCGTACAAGATATCGAAGAGCGATGTAAAGATAATAGTGCAGACCTACGATTTCGCAAAAATATTGGAAGATATATACCGCAACCAGATACGAAAGGCGGAGTTGACCAAGATGTACAACGTGATGACTCTTAGGCTATCGGGCGGCAAGCGATAGTAGCCTATGACTACCTCGTAGAGTACTAATACACGTATATAATCACTTGGTTTCGGGTATGAAAAAAAAGATAAAAGTAGAGATAGATAGAGGTTCGGGCTTTTGTAGGGGTGTAATAAGGGCTATACGCAAAGCCGAGCGAGAACTATCGGATACCGACAATCTATATTGCTTGGGCGATATAGTGCACAACTCAGAAGAGGTATCGCGGCTCAATAGGCGAGGATTGCAGACTATAGACCACGACCAACTCAAACAACTTCGTAATACTACCGTGCTATTCAGAGCCCACGGCGAGCCTCCCGAAACTTACAAAATAGCCCGAGAAAACAATATCAATATCATCGACGCATCGTGCAATGTAGTATTGGGCTTACAGCAAAAGATAAAAAGAGCCCACGAGGAGTATCCCGATGCTCAGATAGTGATTTTCGGTAAGAAAGGACACGCCGAAGTTGTCGGTCTGGAGGGGCAGATAGGGTATTCGGCTATTGTGGTCGAAAACGAACAGGATCTATCGAAGCTCGACTTTTCGCGTAGAGTAATACTATTCTCGCAGACCACAAAATCGCTAAACGAATTCAAAAGTATCGTCGAACATATCAAAAACAAACTTCAAAGTGGGGTCGACTTCCAATATTACGATACCATTTGTCGCCAAGTGTCGAACCGCATCCCCGAACTCAAAGAGTTTGCCGCTCGGTACGATATGATTGTCTTCGTCAGTGGGAAAAACTCTTCTAACGGCAAGGTGCTTTTCGAGGTTTGCCGCTCGGTGAACCCCAATACCGTTTTTGTATCGTCTATCGGCGATTTGGAGCCTCAGAAGATAATGCAAGCCTCGTCGGTAGGGATATGCGGTGCCACCTCTACACCGGTATGGCTTATGGAGACCATAAAAGAGAATATCGAAAACTATTGAGCACGGCGGCGTGCCGATTACTCTACTTTATTCTTTATAATTACGAAGTTCAACAGGCCGATAACCGCAAGCAGAGCTACGGCGGTAGCTACGACTACACCGGCAACGCATACCGTCGGCTCATAGTCTACTACTCTTACGATACGCGACATATACAGCGGGCGGAGTGCGAATACCGTAAGCACCGATAGCAGCGTCACAGCAGTATCGACGATGCTCGTCAGCGAGAAGTAAAAACCGACGACGGCTCGTCGGGGATAGCCCGCAAGACGCAGGTTGCCGATTTTTTCTCTGTTTTTCTGCAAGATGAGATATATGCTCAGCACAAGTATGGCAAACGATAGAGCGAAGATAACGACGCCTATGAGCAGACATACGACGAAAGCTATCCGCAGGAAGTATGCCATACGCCCCACCGATTGGTTTTCGCCCTCTATCTTGTAGCCGTTATCGCGGAAGAAGGTAGCTATCGCCGGGTCGGTGATGTTGGATATCTCCACTATCAGACGTGCCGGAAGCACTCGGCTATCGGGAGCGAAGCGGCTGTTTGCCCACGTCATAAACTCTTGGGGTACGAGTATGGTGTTTATCCTGTTCGAAAAACCGACGATACCGCCT
>CAJPPQ010000027.1 GCA_905372605.1 Porphyromonadaceae bacterium | reverse complement strand
CACTATAATAGTGGCTTAAGGGCAATGGTTCAGCAAAGCAGAGATGGCATCGAACACAGTACTGCCGTACATGTCAAGACGTTTGATAAGACTAATCACGCTCTTTATATACAAGATGCTGTCGAGTTTCTTAAAATGTTGCCAGATTCTTCTGTCCAACTTGTTTTGATAGATCCGCCCTATAATCTTGATCTTGATTACTGGGACACCTATCCCAATTATTTAGAATGGGCAAAACAATGGATGGATGAAATCTATCGAATTATGACAGACAATGGAAATTGTGTGATATTCGGAGGGTTTCAGTTTCAGGATTTGAAGCAAGGTGATTTACTTGAAATCTTACACTATGCTCGACATAATACAAAACTTAGACTTATAAATCTTATCGTTTGGTATTATAAAAATGGCATGAGTGCCCACCGCTATTTTGCAAACCGCCATGAAGAAGCAATTTGGTTGTCTAAGACAAAAAAATATTACTTTAATATTACTTTGATTTGGATTCCGTAAGAGTGCCCTACGATGAAGAATCAAAAAAAGCGGCATTAAAGGATAAAAGACTTATTCCTGAAAATATAGAAAAGGGAAAGAACCCAACTAATGTATGGGAAATAGGTAGACTTAATGGCAATTCGATAGAAAGGGTTGGACATCCTACACAAAAAACAATTGAAATAATACGGCGATTTGTACAATCATTGTCCTATGAAGGTTCTATAGTTTTAGATTTTTTCGCTGGTTCTGGTACTACAGGAAGAGTTTGTATTGAAGAAAATAGACATTCTATCCAAGTTGATGCTGATGCTTCATTAGTCAACTACTTTGAGAAACATCGAGAAAAGATAACTTTTACCACATCCAAGCCCTACGAGATTATAGTGAACGAACCTATAGAATATTTTTTGAAACGTATTAACTCACAGGTAGTTCTTGATTAGTGTGTATTATCAATCTAAATACGGATGTTTCTCTTTATACAATGTAGATTCGGTACAAATATTAAATCAATTTGAAGAAGAAGTTGATATGATATTTGCTGACCCCACCATATTTTTTGTCTAATGGAGGAAAGAAAATCCAGGGAACAAATTTGGTTTCTGTCGACAAGGGTGATTGGGACAAAGCAAAATCTCCCGATGTTATTGATGACTTTAATCGCCAATGGATTGAAGCTTGCAAATCTCGTCTTAAAGATAATGGCACTATATGGGTATGTGGTACGTTCCATAATATATATACAGTTGAAAAATGCTTAAAAGACAGTGGCTTCCATGTTATAAACATCATTACTTGGTAAAAGTCCGACCTTACTCCAACATGGGGTGACCTACATTTTAATTTTGCATCTGAATATATAATTTGGGCACGAAAGAGCCCGAGAGCAAAACACTATTTTAACTTTGAGTTGATGAAACAGTTGAATGGCAGTGTACTTATGCCAGATGTTTGGAAACTGCCTTCGGTGGGGGGGGAAGCGTTGTGGCAAGCATCCCACACAAAAACCGTTACGTCTTTTGTATCAGATTATTCTTGCAAGTACTCAACAAGGAGACACCATTCTTGACCCATTTGCTGGTAGTTGTACAACGGGAATAGCAGCAAACTTGCTTGGAAGGAATTTCATAGGCATAGACCAATGTCAAGAGTATTTAGATTATGGTATTCGGCATCGAAAAGAAATAGATGCCCCTGTAATGGCAAAAAAGATTTTCCGTAAAATGTAGATTCACACTCCTCTTTTTCGGTTTATTATACAATAAAAATTGCTATATTTGCGAACTATCATATAACATTTATGAAAAGTCTAACTAATAGAATTAAAGAGGTACTTATCGAAAAAGGGATTGAGCAAACATGGCTTGCGGGGAAACTTGGAAAGAGTTTTACCATTGTAAACTCCTACGTTTGCAATCGTCGCCAGCCAAGCCTCGAATTGTTATTCCGGACAGTAGAGATTTTACAGGTCAATCCCAAGTATTTTTATCCATACGATAGACGATAAATTAAGTATCAATTCATAACGTGATATGACGACTGACTTTGAAGAATATATACGACAGAGCGAACCGCATAAACGTGAGAAAGGTTATGCGTGGCAGACTGCTATCGGTTTGCAGGCTGTTGATGGGCTAAAGACCTCTGACTATCTGCGTGAAACTGCCCGAAAGCATATTGAGGGCGATATTACGATTGAGGAGGTGAAGCAGCTTGTCAATAGCTATTATGAATCGAAGACTGCTCGTAATGACGTGGAGGACAGAACGGAGGAAGCTGATAAAGTTTCGGCTCGTATCACAGAACTGCTATCCGAGCAGAGTTTTACATTCTCGCCATTGGAATATATTTCTATTCATCGCCGATTGTTTGAAGGCATTTATGGTCACGCAGGTAAGATAAGAGATTACAACATTACGAAAAAGGAATGGGTACTGAATGGAGAAACGGTGATGTATGCAGGGGCAGACAGTATTCGTGAAACGCTTGATTACGACTTTACCCGAGAAAAAGAATACGATTATAGGCATCACGACATAGTGGAAGCAGTGAGCCATATTGCTCAATTTGTTTCAGACCTTTGGCAAATTCATCCATTCGGCGAGGGCAATACTCGTACAACAGCAGTTTTCGTCATAAAATATCTGCGCACCTTTGGCTTTGACATCAGCAACGAAACCTTTGCCCACCATTCGTGGTACTTCCGCAATGCCTTGGTTCGTGCTAACTATAATAATGTGCCTAATGGCATTTTTGCCACTAAACGATACCTTGAGGCATTCTTCCGTAACTTGATATTAGGTGAGCAGAATGAGTTGAAAAACAGGTATCTGCATGTGTTGTCAGAAAGTCAAAGTGCAGCAGGGGAAGCTCCAAAGTGCAATATTTGCACTTTGAATTGCACTTTAGAAGACTTGGCATTGCTCAACTTCATTAAAGAGAAACCTAACGCAACGCAAAAAGAAATAGCCGTATATATAAGAAAATCAGAGCGAACGGTAAAGACGATGACCGTGAAATTGGCGGAACAAGGCATCATTGAGCGGAAGAATGGCCGTCGCAATGGCTATTGGGTAATTAAAAATAGTAAAACAAATAACTAAATTCCTATTTATGATAGAGTATAAAGAACAGCATAAGAAATCAATCCGTTTCTTCAACGACAGAGAAGTGAAGACGATGTGGGACGAAGGAAACAATAAGTGGTACTTGACGTTATAGTAGCTATTAACGAGCAAGACGATTATCATAAGACAAAAAATTATTGGAAGTTTCTGAGAACCAAGTTGAAAAAAGAGTATGACGAACTATTTAGTACCACTAACCGATTCAAACAGCAAGCACCTGATGGAAAACAACGACTGACAGATATGTTAGATGGCGAAGGGGTAATCTCACTCGCCAAAGCAATACCCAATGTCAAAGCTAGAGGATTTCTTGACTGGTTTACATACAGCGATAATACTATTACGGACAGAGCAAAAAGAAAACTTACCAACTCTTTTAAAGCAACCTTTTGAAAATGGCAGAGCCTGATAGTTTTAAGAGTCTGCGACAGATACATGCTTATCTCTTTGGATGACTCGGTCAACTAACATTATGGGAAAAAGAGATTAAGCCTACTTTAATAAGTTTTAGTGTTTAACAGAGTCAACATCTTTAAAGAATAATGACTAAAGGTATTTAATCTAAATCAGGAAACTATAGTAGAAGCTGTTAGAAGAAGTTCATATTTTAATACAGTGGAGTTATATGTTCAAAAGAGATAAAATGGATAAATCTAATTTAATGCATATTCTAGAACCAGTAGAAGACCAAAGGGTCTTACAAAGAGACTTTTTTAGGATTTCAATTTTAGAGTATGAAATAGAAGAGAATGGCAAGGCATTTGAATTAGCATCAAAAGATAATGATATTCTCAAATGTTTTAGGTTGCTTAAGAACACTTTCGTGTCATATAGTATTTTATTCGATAGCTTAAAACACTTGGGAACGTATTGTAAAGAAAATCAAGAAATAGCCTTAATATTAAAAGAACTTAGAAATAAGTTAGAGTTGATGAATCATTTACGAAATAAAATGTCTGGACATTTGGATAATGAAATAATAGATAAAGCTATTCGGTGGCAGCCTACTTTATTTTCGCAAAGCGCAGTTGATAATAAAAAGGTGTTACCTATTTGTTATTTTGGACTTTTGGAGGCTAGTCTTAATTCATTTATGGATAATAGTCGGAAACAGAAGTATTTTTATCATGAAATGGATGTATGCTATCCTCCAGATTGGAATGAATTTACTACTTTTCTATCTGATACATATTCTTTGAGTTTAGCATACTTAACTAAGATAAAGGGCATTATATTACTTAAACTTGAATTAGCTCAGACACAAGAAGATATTCTTTTAAAAGCAATCTGGGCAAGTGATACTGATTTTTTAGTAAGTAAAAAAAGGCATTAGCAAAGTAAATAGTTGAAAAAGGTGATAACATCCAAGATAATTTCTAATTAATACCCTTTTACCCCTAAATATCAATCAATATAAAAACGTCGCAATGTTGTGGCGTTTTTTGGGAGGATTTTCCCTCCAAACGCTAAGGCTGCCACTACTTTACATTTGTTTTGCCGAAACATCTTCTGCGTAAGTGCCGCGAAGGAACTCCGAACAGACCACGGCAGTAGCTACCGCCACGTTGAGCGACTCAGACGAACGGTTCTCGGGCGAGAAATTCGGTATCGATAGCCGAGTATCGATGTATGGCGTCAGGCATTCGGAGATACCTTTGCCCTCGTTGCCCATTACTATCAGTCCGCTTGGGGTGAGTGTGCGTCGGTAGATGTTGTCGCCGTCGAGGAATGTGCCATAGACGTGGGTATCGAAGAGCTTCATACGTCCCACGAAGTCGGGCAGGTCGGTGTATGCCACATCGACGTTTGCCATAGCGCCCATAGTGGCTTGCACGCTCTTGGGGTTGTAGATATCGGCAGTATCGGGCGAACAGACTATCTGCCGTATGCCAAACCAGTCGGCAATACGCACGATAGTACCGAGATTGCCTGTGTCTTGTATGCCGTCGAGCACGATGGTTAGCCCTTTGGTGGGCATTATATTGTTTATATCGGGGCGAGTCGGCTTCTCGAATACGGCGAGTAGTCGGTGTGGTGTGCTTAGCGACGAAATCTGTCGGAGAAGGTCGGCGTCGTCGACGTATAGATATTCGTGTGCATCGATACCCAGATTTTTAATTTCTGCCTCTTCGCCCACGAGATACCGACACCGAAAGGCAGGGCAGAGGTCTTCGATGATTTTACGCCCCTCGGCTACGAAGAGTTGGTGGCGGTCGCGATATTTCTTGTATTTAAGAGACGAAATGAGTTTTATCTGTTGTCGTGTCAACATTTTATTGGTGTTTTATTTTACTATAATCTTGCCGCTATCGACTCGTCTGCGGTTGTCGTACATTACTACTATATAGATTCCTCGAGCTTCTGGAGCATCTATCTCGGTGGAGCCTTCGGCTATTTTGTGTGTCGATACTATGGCTCCTGCTACGGTCTGTATCTCGAGAGTAAGGCTTCGTGTCGATACCACGGCGAATCGTTGTCGGCTGCCGACGACAGTGGGGTACTGTGTTACATCGTTGTGATATTGCGAAATAATGGAGCAAGTCTTGATACGTACGCCGTTGTCGGAGCGAGTGAGTTCGGCTCGATATCGCTGCCCGAAGTCGAGCTGTCCGTGACGTATGTATATGAACGAACGTTTTTCGCCCTCGATGACGATATCGTTTTTGTACCAAGCATAGTCTGTAAATCGGTATCCGCCGTTGTATCTATCGTTGAGTACGGCAATGACGTCGTTCCACATCTGTGTCAGTATACGAGCAGAATACAAGACGGGAAGCACGAGGTCGTAATGTAATGTTTTGCAGGTGGCTGCGGTGTCGTATAACTCTATGTGGCATTGGTAATAATCGGGCTCTATCGGGTCTGGTATGTCGACCGTTATATCGCTTGCACTGCCGAGCCGCCCGCTGCCGTCGGCGAAGCCTTGCCTAAGAGCTTTGCCGTCGAATGCGATTTTGTAGTGTGTCGGTAGCTTGGCGTTGCTTTTTGTTTTTGTGAATTTGATGGAAAAATGTCGGTCGTCGGCACATATCTCATCGGGTAGTATCGGAGGCGAAGCATCGATATTTGGTATGATATTGAGCTTGAGGTCGATACGGGCGCAGCGATGTTTTACCCGATATACTCCACTTGTAGCACTTGTACCGAATACGGTGTCGTAGACGGCAATAGGCAGACGGTCGGCACAGATAGTAATACTATCGGCAAACGACGACGGCAATACCGTAAGGTCGAGCTCCACGATACTGTCGCAGCCGTTGCGGGCAACGAGCGTATCGCGGTATATTCCCGATGTATGGAGGCTATCGCTGCCGAAGACGTACTTTTCGCACGCATACGAAGTGTCTTTGTAATTGTACGAAATATTGGGGTGTTCGGTAAGAATAAGCGTTATAATCGAGTCGCAACCGTTTGGCACTATCACCGTATGTTCGTAAGTACCGGCAACGCTCAAAGGGGTGCCGTAGAAGAGATAGTGGTGCCCTGTGCAGAAAAAAGTGCTTATGGTATCGCGAATTTCGGGCAGGGCTCTGAACGGTTCGCCGTATCGGTCGAGGGTGGTATGCTGTTGGAGAAATGCGTTGAATGGCTGAATATCGTCGGCAGTACCGAGCACTCTGTCGTTGCCGGCAAAGAATGTAGCGGGGTTGAACTGTCGTCGGGGGATGCTAAGGTTTTCGTTGACATTGATGGAGTTGTAGGCATATTGGTTCCATACACGGCGTGCGGGAGCCCACGCCGCTCCGTCGGACTTGTAGATTCTCAGGAATCCCTCGCGGCGTTCGATGTAATTGTTGTTGTTGCCTCCTACTGCTATTATCTCTGCCTGATAGTCGTTGTCGACATCAGCTACCAATGGATATTCGAAACCCGTGCCGGCATAAGCAGGAAATACGCTTCGGTCGTCGAAGTCGGCGGTGTGTGGGTTGGCGTTCATTATACGGAGGTTCTCTTCGTCGCGGTATACGAGTTCCATGATACCGTCTTGGTTGAAGTCGAAGAGCGTGATACCTGTCCCGCCCGATGGGTCGACCACTTGCGTGGTATATACTATGTCGAGCATATTAGTCGCTCGGTTCAGTCTGTATGCGGTAATCTTGTCGTACGTTACTTGCACTATCTCTACATCGGGGTTCGAATCGATATTTCCTACCAAAGGCACCGAGACGAACGGATAGTTTTGAGGCTGTACCCAAGGGATTCCTCCGTGTGCTATGAGCGACTGAGTGCGGGGATTCCATACGATTATCTGCAACCGAGAGCCGTTTATGTCGGATGTTACGACGTCGAGTTGCCCGTCTTGGTCGATGTCGGCTACTATTGTTTTGCCGTCTCTCAACCACAATGTACCCGGCAATGTGTGTGTAAATGTGGCAGCTACCGTTACGGAGTTTAGTGAGCTATTCGTGCGTGAGTGGATATTTACATTGTATACATTGAGTCCGGCACATAGCTCGAGTCTGTCGTCGCCGAGTACGTTTGCGGCAACGGTAAGCTGTTGTGTTACGGAGGTGAACATTGGAAAGTTGTTGTAGGTCGAGCTGCCTGTGCAGTGTCCGCCGGGTATTTCGCAGAGGAATACGCCTGTGGCGGCATCGAATATACGGCTACCGCAGTAGATTTCGGGGTGTCCGTCGCAGTTGAAGTCGGCAATGTTTAGCGAGGTAGCGTAGATATGCTCTTCGTAGTTGTTGTTGTAATTTGGATAGGCGGTAGTTGTCGATATCCATACGGGTGTCGATGAGGCGCTTGCAGCGTCGTAGGCGTATATGTGTCCGTCGTTGAGTCCTATCATATAGATGAGATATCGGTCTACGGAGTTGACTTCGACTTTAGCCAGAGCCAGTGACGAGACGTTGATATTTCGTCCCCTGACGGTATTGATGAATACGGGGTTGTTGCGGTCGTTTCCTCTGAATACTGCTATGCGGTCGAAGAGGTAATAATTTTCGTTGTCTACTGAGCTATGTACCGATGTTACGGCGAAAATCTCGGCTCGTCGGTCGCCGTCGATGTCTCCTACTACGGGCGTTACGTAATTGTTTACTCTGACCGGACTTCGCCACGCTTCTGTCATATCGAAGTGCGAGGGTTGCGGTGCTCCCACACAGTCGGCTATGGTATCTACATTGTCGGGTAGCTGAGCCGAGACGGCTATCGATACAGTCGCCAGACACATCACTACAATAAGACGATGATATAACACTTTCATAGCACACTATTTTTTAAAGAACTACAAAGTTATGGGATTTTGATTAATTTTGCAAGTGATTTTTCGCTCGTATAAATGACTATTTTCATCGTAATCGTATCATCGCTTTTGCTCTCGGCTTTCTTTGCAGGTATGGAGATAGCTTTCAACTCGTCTAATAGACTTAAAGCAAAGATAGACAGTACCGACCGATCGGTATCGGGAGCCATACTATCTGTTTTTTACAAAAACTCGGGGCAGTTTATCTCCACTATGCTTGTGGGTTGCAATATCGTCTTGGTGGTCTATTCGATAGCCACGGCACGTTTCTTGGAACCGTATATAGTCCGATACATTACCGACAATACGTTGCTCATAAGTCTCATTCAGACCGTTGCGGCTACTTTGGTAGTGATTTTCATCGGTGAGTTTATGCCCAAGACTATTTTCAGGTACAATTCCAATTTCTGGCTCAGGTTTTTCTCACCTCTCACATTTATATTCTATATAGTGCTATACCCCGTCTCGAAGCTCTCTGTGTGGCTATCGGCGGGCATACTGCATCTCTTTGGTGCCGATATAGAAATCAAAGACCACGCCGATGCTTTCGACAGAGTCGACCTCAATTTCTTGCTCGAGACGGTCATCGGGGAGTCGTCGGCTCAGAGTCTTGATAACGAGATAAAAATATTCAAAAATGCTCTCGATTTTTCTTCGATAAAACTGCGTGAATGTATCGTGCCACGCAATGAAATAGTAGCCCTCGATATCGACAACGCCTCGCTCGACGACCTGCGTAAGACATTCGTCGAATCGGGGTTTTCGAAGATACCGATATACAAAGAAAATATCGATAATATCATAGGTTACATACATTCGTCGGACCTATTCGAGCAGGCTGCCGACTGGCGTACGCTGCTTCGTAAGATACCCGTAGTGCCGGAGACTATGCCCGCCAATCGCCTGATGCACTCGCTGCTGAAAGAGAAAAAGAGTATTGCCGTGGTCATCGACGAATTTGGCGGTACGGCAGGTATCGTTACGCTAGAGGATATCATCGAGGAGATATTCGGCGAGATAGAAGACGAGCACGACACCAACGAATACGTTATAAAGAAAGTGGCAGAAGGCGAGTATCTCCTCTCGGGACGCCTCGAGATAGACAATATCAATCATCGTCTTGGACTGTCGCTTCCCGAATCCGACGACTATGTTACGCTTGCGGGATTCCTCTTGCAACACTATCAGAAGATACCGAAACTCAACGAGTCGATACGTATCGAGAAGTGGACATTCAAAGTATTGCAAGCCACCAAGAACCGTATAGAGCTTGTAAAACTCACTACCGACTGATACCCCCTTACGGAGAAACGCTGCCGTGTGGAGTAGAGGAGGTATTTATATCGAGTAAAAAAGGATAAGATATTGTCGGGTCTTATTTTTTTTATATCTTTGCAGACTTTTATACAAAAACGAAAATCGTAAATAAATAAATTAGAGGTATGGCAACATTAGGAAGAATCAGAAACCACGGCGTGCTCTTGCTTATAGTTATCGGCGTAGCACTGCTTATCTTTATTGTAACAGACTTTGTAAACAATGGTTCTACTTTTTTCAGAGAGCAGAGAGCCAATGTAGGTAGTATCGACGGCGAAAAGGTAAAATACAACGACTTTTTTGCTCTTATAAACCAAGCACAAGACTTCGTGAAAGTCGAACAAAATCGTGAACTCGACGACAATGCATTCGAAAGCATAAGGCAAGACGTATGGAATCAGCTTGTAATGCAGACTATCGTAGAGAAAGACGCACGGAAAATAGGTATGATAGTATCGAAGCAAGAGCTCAGCGACCTCATAATCGGCGCCAATCCAAGCCCATATATCAGTTCTCGTCCTATGTTTCAGAATCCCGAGACGGGAATGTTTGACCACACGATGGTAGCAAGGCTGATACAGGAGCTCGACAACGTATCTAAGTCCGACGGACAAAATATCGATATGGAACAAGTAAACCGCCTCAGAAACTACTGGAAATATCTCGAAACAAATATAAAATCGGCTACTCTTATCGACAAATATAACACGTTGCTGTCCAAGGCACTCGTAGTGAATTCGAAAGAGGCTCAGTTTGCATACAACAATTCGAAAACATCGGTCGACGTAATATATGCGATGAAGCCCTATTTCACTATTGCCGACAGCACTATCAATATCGACGACAAAGACATCAAAGCTCTCTACGACAAACGCCGCGAGCAGTTCGTACACGAGCCCTCTGTCGATATTAGCGTAGTAGTATTCCCCATATCGCCATCGGCAGAAGATATCGATGCCGTAAAAGCTCAGATAGATGCTGCCAAAGCAGGTTTCGTTGCCGTATCGGACAGCACTATTGTCGATAGCGTCAACTACAACTCCGACGTACCCTATGTCGACGTATTCCTATCGGCACAGGATGTCGATGCCGACCTCAAAGAATTTGCCTTTGCCTCGTCGAAAAACGAAGTCTACGGACCTATATTTATCGGCAATACGTTCAAGATGGCAAAAATAGTCGATACCAAGATGGCTTCCGACTCCGTGAAACTTAGCCTTATAGCGTTACAAGAAGCTACTCCTGAGGCAACGAAACGCAAAGCCGACTCGATAATGAACCTCGCCAAGACAGTGCCTTTCGCACAACTTGCCGCACAAAATTCGCTCGATAAGGCTTCGGGACGTCGCGGAGGCGATATAGGCTGGGTACGCGAGCCTATGATATCGCAAGAGATATCAAAGAAAGCTTTCGTAAGCCCCGTAGGCGAACCGTTTATGATATCGAACAACAACGTAACCTCCATTTTCGTTGTAACCGAACGTACAAGCCCCGTAAAGAAGGTGAAACTCGCTGTCGTACAGAGGCAGGTAGTACCGAGCAATGGAACTCAGTCGAAGATATTCCAAGACGCAAAGACCTTTGCCGGATCGGTAAGCAATAGCAGCACATTTCGCAAGGTTGCCGACGAAAAGAGATACCAAGTGGTACCCGCCACAGGATTAGACCGCAACGCTCCTCGCGTACTTGGTATAGCCGATTCGAGAGCGGTGATTCGCTGGGCTTTCGAGAACAAAAAAGATGCTACCTCCGATGTCTTCGAATGCAACGACAACCTGATAGTAGCCGTAGTAGACAATATCAATACCGACAAATATCGTACTCTCGACGAGGTGAAGCCTCAGCTCTTGGCAGAGTTGCGTCGCGACAAGAAGTTCGATATGCTCAAAGGTCAGCTCGAGGGTAAGACTATTGCCCAGCTACAAGCCGATGGTATGAGCGTAGATAGTATCAAGGGACTCAACTTTGCCTCACGCTCGGCAGGTTCGCTCGGATACGAACCCGCAATGATAGCAAACGCTCCTTTTGCCGAAGTGGGCAAGACATCTGCCCCGAAAAAGGGCAATATGGGAGCTTTCGTTTTCGAGGTAATATCGAAGGCAGAAAATAGCACACCGTTCGACCCGAACCAAACGAAGATGATGCTATACAGGCAAAACGGTAATGTATTCTATTACGCTATGGAGGCTCTAAAAAAGAGATACAAAGTAAAAGATCAGAGGTACAACTTCTTTTAAAGCTTTAGAAAAATAATAAAGAGATGGGGAGATACTTCACCGCGACGGTCGGAGTATCTCTTTTTGTTTGCTATTTATAGTAGTATATAAATTGTACCATACAAGTGTAGAATTGCTCCTTATCTATCTCCGAATAGTACCTTATCTATTTTCGAATAGTACCTTATCTATCTCCAAATAGTAACTTATCTATTTTCGAATAGTACTTTATCTATCTCCAAATAGTACCTTATCTATTTCCGAATAGTACTTTATCTATTTCCGAATAGTAACTTATCTATTTCCGAATAGTACTTTATCTATTTCCGAATAGTACCTTATCTATTTCCGAATAGTAACTTATCTATTTCCGAATAGTACTTTATCTATTTCCGAATAGTACCTTATCTATTTCCGAATAGTAACTTATCTATTTCCGAATAGTACTTTATCTATTTCCGAATAGTACCTTATCTATTTCCGAATAGTAACTTATCTATTTCCGAATAGTACTTTATCTATTTCCGAATAGTACCTTATCTATTTCCGAATAGTAACTTATCTATTTCCGAATAGTACTTTATCTATTTC
>CAJPPQ010000026.1 GCA_905372605.1 Porphyromonadaceae bacterium | reverse complement strand
ATCTATTTCGAGATTTTCGACGAAGATAGCAGAATCGTCATACACCACTTCAGAAGCTCCAAACAACAGCCTTTGTAAATAAGATTACGACCGACAGCCAACTCTATACAAAGCCCCAAACACTCCCAAAAACCGCTTCAACAATTCAACGCTTACACGCTTCAACAATAACAAAAAGGCTATCGTACGCCATTTTATCAGCCCGATAGCCTCTCACAGTCATGAAAAATCTCTTTTTACCGTCTATACGGTCATTATCTCTTTTTCTTTCAGAGCGAACAGTTCTTCTAATCGCTTGATATACTTATCGTGTAGCTTCTGTACTTCGGCTTCGGCATCTTTTTCGATATCTTCCGACATACCGTTTTTTATCTCTTTTTTGAGTGCCTCGATAGCCTCTCTACGCGAATTTCTTACACTAATTTTGGCATCTTCTACGGCTGTACCTGCCTGTTTTACAAGCTGTCGGCGACGTTCTTCGGTAAGAGGCGGTATTGCGAGGCGTACGATTTCACCGTTGTTTGCCGGTGTTATGCCTACGTCCGAGGCAAGTATTGCCTTCTCGATAGTGGGGATAAGTCCCTTTTCCCAAGGCTGTATTGATATGGTCTTTGCATCGGGAGTAGTGACGGTAGCCACAGATGTAAGCGGAGTAGGCGTACCGTAATAATCTACCTTAATGCCGTCGAGTATCTTCGTATTAGCCTTTCCTGCTCTGATATGAGCCAACGACTCGTCGAGGAATACTACCGACGATTCCATTTCGTTTTTAGCTTTATCGATATATTTTTTTACTTGTTCGTCTGCCATGTCTATATAGGTTATTGTCCGATTAATAAAAGATTTTGTCTTATTGTAAGGTGCAAAGTTAATATTTTTATCTGTAAACAAATCGTTAGAACACTATTTTTTGGAAAGTATTTATCTTCTCTTGTTCCATCTCTGCCGATACGAGAAGGTAATTTTCTGTATATCCGTTCATTAGTTTCGGGTTTTTGGTGGTCTCCCATAGTACTGTTTTGGTCTTTCCACGTTGGCTGCGATAAAAGTCGGCTATACGGCTATCCGATAGATTGTGAAGGAGTTCGCTTCGGCGTTTCTTCTCCGACTGACTTACAATAGGCTTTATGCTGAGCGCTTTAGTGCCTTCCCGCTCTGAATACGGAAATATATGAAGTTCCGAAAATGGAGTATCGCCAAGGAACGACAGTGTCTCGTCGAACATATCGGCTGTCTCGCCACGCATACCCACTATAACATCGACTCCTATGAATGCATCGGGTATAAGACGCTTGATAAGAGATACTTTCTGCCCGAAAACCTCGCGTGTGTATCGTCTGCCCATCAGCGACAAGACTCTATTGCTGCCGCTCTGCAATGGTATATGGAAGTGGGGAGCTATGATTTTCGACGACGCAACTATGTCTATTATAGCGTCTTCGAGTAGATTTGGCTCTACCGACGAGATACGCACTCGTACCTCTGCAGTGAGCTTGTCTATTGCTTTTACGAGGTCGATAAAGCGTTCGTTGCTGACTCTACCGAAATCGCCTATGTTTACTCCCGTAAGGATAATCTCTTTTGCCCCTTGTTCCAAAGCCCTGTCGATAGTCTGCATTGTATGTGCTACCGAAGCGCTTCTGCTTTTTCCTCGTGCAAATGGAATAGTACAATACGTGCAGTAATAGTCGCAACCATCTTGTACTTTAAGGAAATATCGCGTACGGTCGCCTGCGGAGAATATCGGCGTAAATGAGTTATTGCTGTTTATATCATCGACTTGTATGCGTTCGAACTGCTCTTTAGACTCGAGTAGGTGCATTACTTTGAGAATATCGAACTTTTCTTTGGCTCCCAACACGAGGTCGACGCCATCTATTTGCTCTATTTCAGAGGGATTTACCTGAGCGTAACAGCCTGTAACTATGATAAATGCATTGGGATTGTCGGATACTATTTTATGTATTGCCTGCCTACATTTTCTATCGGCCGTATCGGTAACCGAACACGTATTGACTATACATACATCGGCTGCTTCTCCTCTATGGGCTACACTAAAACCATTGTCTACAAGCAACTTGCTTATATGCGATGTCTCAGCAAAGTTTAGCTTACAGCCCAACGTATAGAAAAATACCTTTTTCACTCAAACGATATCTTTTTTTGATTTTTGCGGTGCGAAATTAATAAAAATCTTATTATTGCAGTAAGATACACAATTATAGGCGTTTAATCGATATATCGCTCGGCAATCGCAAGTTGCTGCGAGGCGATAGGTCTATATCGAATATTCCTATTCCGTCGGGCATACAGGAGCGTTTGAATTGCTGGGTAAGGAAACGTTTCATAAAGATTTCGAGCCACTTATCTATAACGTCTTTCTTGTATTTGTCGGAAAATACTTTTTGAGCAAGAAACGATATTTTGTCGCTTCCGTAGCCAAACATAAGAAGATGATACAGAAAGAAGTCGTGTAGTTCGTACGGACCTATCGCCTCTTCTGTCTTCTGCACTATATTGTCGTTGCTATCGGGCAGTAGCTCCGGAGATATCGGAGTATCAATGATATCCGATATTATATCTGATATTCGGCTATCGGCTTTTTTACGCGACAGCCAATCTAATACGAACTTTATAAGTGTCTTAGGTACACCACTATTGACTCCGTACATACTCATCTGGTCGCCACAATAAGTACACCAGCCCAGAGCAAGTTCACTCATATCGCCTGTGCCTATCACTATGGCATTCATTTGGTTAGCTACGTCCATCAATATTTGTGTGCGTTCGCGAGCTTGTGAGTTTTCGTAGGTGATATCGTGTGTATCGACGTTGTGTCCTATGTCTTCGAAATGCTGTAATACAGAGTTGGTTATGGATATTTTGCGTGTCGATATTTCGAGCGCTGCCATCAAATCTATCGAGTTGTTTTTGGTTCTCGATGTAGTGCCGAATCCCGGCATGGTGATACCTACGATATTTTTTCGTGGCAGTTGCAGACGGTCGAAAGCTTCGACCGTTACCAAAAGGGCTAAAGTACTATCGAGTCCGCCCGATATACCGACGACAGCACTTTTTATATTTGCGTTGTGAAGGCGTGTGGCAAGTGCATTTGCTTGAATGTCGAATATGTCGTTGCAGAAAGCGTCCGTATCGGTTTCATTTGTTGAGTTTAGGAACGGATATCTGTTTATTGTGCGGCTTATGGTAAATTGCTTATTGTCAGATATTTCAAAATGTGGACGGAGAACGATTTCATTGCTTTCTCGTCGGTAGTTTTTGAAGCTGTCGCATCTAAGACGTTCGTTACTAATGCGTTCGATATCTATCTCGGAAACAACCAATTGCGACTCGAAGCCGAACCTTTGGCTTTCGGCTATGATATCGCCGCCTTCGGCTACTATAGCCGACGATGCGAAAAGCATATCGGTAGAGCTTTCGCCAAATCCCGATGAGACAAATACATAACCGCAACGGCAACGCCTACTCTGTTCGCTTACAAGTATATGGCGACGTATCTGTCTGCCTACCAGTTCGTTGGAAGCCGATAGATTGAATATTATATGAGCTCCTGCCGTAGCCAGACTCGACGACGGCGGCGAAACAGACCAAAGGTCTTCGCCCAATTCGACAGAGAAGCCAAATAATCGACTTGTAAACACAATGTTAGCTCCGAATGGTACAATTTTGTCGGCAAGTGTTATCTCCTGATTGTCTGCATATTCGCCGCTCGTAAACCACCTGCTTTCGTAGCGTCCGTTGTCGTCTGATATCGAAGTCTTTGGTACGACTCCGAGTATATTGCCTCGCTGCAATACTACTGCCGTGTCGTACAGACGATTGCCAGATTTTATCGGCATACCGACTATGGATATTATATCTAAGTTGCGAGTCTTTTCTAAAAGATAGGTTAGAGCCTCCTCCGAAGCCTTTAGTATAGACGAGTTAAGTAGCAGATCTCCACACGTATACGACGTAATCGACAATTCAGGAAAGCATATAATCTCTACTCCCGCACCATCTGCCTCTACTATCGAACGGTATATCTCATCGGCATTTGCTTTGCAGTCGCCTATTTTCACTTTAGGTATAGCCGCAGCTACCTTTACCATTGAATGATACATATCTAACAAATAGTATTTTGTGTTTTTTGAATCTACAAAGGTAATAATTAGTTTTTTATACGCCTGATATTCTATTTATTTGCTTTTATTATTTTACCTTTGTAGCCCGAAAAAATAAAAAACGATATTTGCCGTATAGCGATGATAAACAAGATTTTATACTATAAAATAAGACTGTTGTGGAAGTTGTTGGGTACGATACCTCTTAGAGTGTTGTATCTGTTTTCCGATTTTTTTTATGTGATAATATACTATCTCATTGGATATAGGCGAGATGTAGTGATGAAAAATCTGAGTTTCGCCTACCCCGAAAAGAGCAAAGAGGAGCTAACGCAAATATCGAAACGATTTTACCGATTCCTATGCGATATATTTTTCGAGGCTTCCAAGTTTGGTGTCTGGAGCGGAAGCAAAATGAAACGACACATGAAATTCGTTAATTATGAGGCACTAAACGATAATATACGCAACGGTCGTTCGATATCGCTTTTTCTCGGTCATTACGGCAATTGGGAGTGGATACCGTCGATACCGCTGTGGATCGACAAAAATATCGCCGGCGGACAGATATACAAACAGCAAACCAATGCGATAGCCGACAGGCTGCTTAAAGAGAATCGTTCTCGGTTCGGTTCTGAGTGTATCGAGATGCAACAGACACTAAGACACATACATAACCACAAAACGGCAGGTAATATAACAGTAACAGGCTATCTCTACGACCAATCGCCTTCGAAAGAGGAATCGAGGTATTTTATTGATTTTATGAACAAAGAGACTCCCGTACTCACCGGTACCGAGCGGATAACAAAGAAATACGGCTTTGCCGCATATTATATAGATATAAAGCGAATAAAACGAGGCTATTGGCAAGCCGAATTTGTGCAAATGCATCCCGACCCGCAGTCGTTGCCCGATTTCGAGCTCACGGATATGTTTTATAAACGTCTGATACAAACCATATCGCGGCAACCGGAGTTTTATCTGTGGTCGCACAATAGATTCAAATTCGCTCGATAAAACATATCTTCTGAAGATTGTAATTTAAACTTTAGAGTAAAATTTTATTCAGTATTATTCAGTAACTTTGCACGCTTTGTTTTTTCGTACTTCAAATAAATAGGATACTTGAGCAATCGTTTTATCTTTAATATATTACTTACTGCCGTATGTCTGGTCGTATTTGGGAGATTGTCGGCAGCCCGAGCCGTATCCGAAGCGTTGTTTGTAGGTCGGTACGATACAGACACTGTATCTTTGGTAGATAGTGTGTCGGTCGGCATATCAGACACGGTAAGAAAAGACACCGTAAATGCGGATAGTATAAATATGGTTCAAAACCAAGACAAACTCAACTATCGGGTAGAGATGTCGGCAGAAGACTCTATGGTGTTTATGGGCAATGGCGATGCTTTTCTATACAAATCGGGAAAAATAATATACAACGAGCCGTCGGTGAAAGAACTTACCGCCGACTATATCTCTATCAGTATGGATAGCAGTAAGTTCCACGCCGAAGGCGTAAGAGACTCGGCAAATGTACTCCATGGGCATCCCGTACTCAAAGATGGAGGGCAAACCTACGAATCCGAGACCTTAGACTATAACTACAAGACAGGCAAAGGGTTCATTCGCGGAGCTAAGACTCGAGAGGGCGAGAGTTATATCATAGCCGACGAGACTAAAAAGACAGCCGACGGCTTCATGAATATGCGAAGCGGTAAATATACGACCTGCGATAATTTGTCGCATCCTCATTTCTACCTACATATAACCAAGGGACGAGTCAAACCCGGCGGATACATTACTGCCGGTCCGGCTTATATGGTCGTCGAAGACCTACCGTTGCCACTGGCTATTCCGTTTGGTTTTTTCCCGTTTACATCGAAATATGCGTCGGGGATATTGATGCCTTCGTACGGCGACGAGATGCAAGCAGGTTTTTTCTTGAAAAATGGCGGATATTACTTTGCCATAAACGATTACGTCGATCTCGCTCTTACGGGTGATATTTATACAAAAGGCTCGTGGGCACTGCATGCCGAGAGTTCGTATCGCAAGCGATATACGTTTTCGGGTAACGTCAATATCCATTACAACAATACCGTAAGAGGCGAAAAAGATTTGCCCGGATATAGCGAAAACAAAGACTTTCGTATCGATTGGACTCACCAGCAAGACCCTAAGGCAAGTAGCTTCTCGACATTTTCTGCATTGGTGAATTTCTTTACAAGCGGATACAACCGCAATAGTATCGACTATAACTATAGTCCTGAGATACAGAGCCAAGCAGAGACTTCGTCGTCGATAAACTTTACACAAAAAGTACCGGGAACACCTATAAACCTGTCTGTCAATGCGAGTGCAAGGCAAAATATCAGAGACTCGTCGCTCAACCTTACTCTACCGAATATCAGGATGGATGTGTCTACCATTTATCCATTAAAAAACAAGAAAAGAGTTGGCCGTGAGCGTTTTTACGAAAAGTTCTCATTCTCTTACTCTATGGAGTTTGCCAATTCGTTTTCGGGTAAAGAGGGTCGCTTCATGCGATCGAATCTATCGAAAGACTGGCAAAACGGTATACTGCATTCACCCAGAGTAGACCTTCCGATATCGCTCTTTAAATACATCACGGTAAGACCAAATGTAACATACACAGAGCGTTGGTATTTCAACCGTATCGAACAAAATTGGGATACTCCTCGTCAGAAAGTAAAATACGATACCATAAGCGGATTTTACCGTGTGTACGACTTCTCGACAGGATTATCGCTATCGACCACATTATATGGATTTTACTCACCGATAAAACCACTGCGAAACGCTCTGGGAATTGGTGATATACGGCACGTATTCAAGCCGAGTATCAGTTTTACGTATACACCCGACTTTTCTGACCCTCAGTGGAATATGTATAAAACATATACACAGGAAATAGTCGATGCTTCGACGGGAGTCGTGTCGTTCAACGATATAAAGTATTCTCCCTATTCGTCGGGCAAATACGGAGTGCCGAGTGCAGGCAGAAATCAACGTATAAGTATCTATCTCGACAACAATATAGAGATGAAAGTAAGAGACCGCGCCGCTTCCGATACGGTCGATAATGCAAACATATACAAGAAGATATCGCTCATCGACAATCTGCAACTTAGGGGTGGATACAATTTTGCTGCCGACTCGCTTGGAATGGAGGATATATCGGCAAGTGTACGACTGAAGATAACAAAAAGTTATTCGGTAACATTATCTACTACCTTCGAAGTATATGAGTATGCTCTCAAAGACAATGGTACACCCGTGAAAATCAATAGGTATCGGTGGGACAACGGCAAACTTCCTTGGTTTACAGGCACATCGATAAATTTTTCTTATACGCTGAACAACAATACATTCGCAAAAAAACAAGATAAAGATAAAAATCAAGGTGATAACAATAATAATAAGCCCGATGACAATGAGAACAATTTCAATATAGATCCGTCGAAAAACCATTCCGACAACAAACAGAAAGATAAAAAGGATGTCGAAGAAGATTCGGAAGGCTATCAGAAGCCCGATTTTCAGTGGAGTGTGTCGTTCAATGCCGGTATAGGTTGGCACAAAACGGGTGAGTTCGACCCGACCCGAATGGAGTATCGTAGAGATTTCAGCGACGGTATAGTGGGGCTATCGGGTTATATCAACCCTACATCGAACTGGCAGATAGGATATTCGGCTACAGTGGCTCTGCTCAAGAACATACGGATCAATTCTATGTCGCTCAATATACAGCGAAATCTGCACTGCTGGCACATATCGGCTTCTGTCACGCCACTGGGTCAGTATAAATCGTTTATGGTAACTATCGGTGCAAATGCTTCGATACTCCGCGACTTTAAATACGATAAACGTCAACGAGATAATATCGAGATAAAATAGATACGGCACAATCGTAGTATCTCGTTTTGTCTGTTGATTTGCAGTGATGTATATTGTTTTTTTAGCTATATTAGCAGTCGAAGAAAAAGTATTAATTTTGCCACGTCATTTCTCATCAAAATATATTATAAAACAGTATGGAAATCAAGGTAAACAATGCCAATGAGCCTGTATGGGGCGAGATGTCGATAAAAACCAAATTGCCTCCTAATCTGGAGCCGCTTAACGATTTGGCACAAAATGTTTATTGGTCGTGGAATCACGATGTTCGTGAACTGTTTAAGTCGATCGACCCTACGGTATGGAGCCAATATCGCCACAATCCTAAGGTAACACTCGATATAGTGGAAGAAGAGCGTTTCGACGAGTTGGCAAACGACAAAAGTTTCTGCGACAACCTCGATAAAGTCTATCGTCGGTATTTGGAGTACAAAAATACACCATTTCGTACAGATACGCCATCTATAGCCTATTTCAGTATGGAATACGGACTCACCGACCATCTTAAAATATACTCAGGTGGGCTTGGCGTGCTTGCGGGCGACTATCTGAAAGAAGCCTCCGACTCGAGGGTAAATATGGTGGCAGTCGGTTTCCTATACCGATATGGCTATTTCACTCAATCGCTTTCGGTCGACGGGCAGCAGATAGCCGATTATGAGGCTCAGAACTTCAGTAAACTCGCTATAACACAAGTAAAAGACGAACACGGAAATGCAGTCGTAATATCGGTGCCGTTCCCAAACAGAATGGTGTATGCCAATATCTGGCGTGTCGACGTAGGACGTATTCCGCTATATTTGCTTGATACCGATATAGATATAAATTCGGAAGAAGACCGTACCATATCGTATCAATTATATGGTGGCGACAACGAAAATCGTCTCAAACAGGAGATAATGCTCGGAATAGGCGGTATACTCGCTCTGCAGAAGCTTGGTATCAGGCAAGATGTATATCATTGCAACGAAGGACACGCTGCTCTGATCAACCTTCAGCGTTTGGTCGACTACGTAGAGAACAATAAACTAAGTATCTACGAGGCATTGGAGGTAGTGCGGTCGTCGTCTATTTATACCGTACATACGCCTGTACCGGCAGGACACGACTATTTCGACGAAGAGCTATTCAATCGTTATATGCACGAATATCCTTCGCGTCTGGGCATCACTTGGAACGACCTTATAAATATGGGCAGAAACAATCCCGATACTCACGACAAATTCTCTATGAGCGTATTTGCGTGCAATACTTGCCAATGTGTAAACGGTGTAAGTTATTTACACGGCGAAGTATCGAAGCGTATGTTTGCCCATCTGTGGAAGGGGTATTTCCCAGAAGAAAATCACGTCGGGTACGTTACAAACGGTGTCCACCTGCCTACTTGGACTACATCGGAATGGAAGACACTGTACGAAAATACCTTTACGACAGAGTTTTACAAAGACCAGTCGAATCTGAGTATTTGGGCGAAAATATATGATGTCCCCGACAAGAAGATTTGGTATACGAAGATAATACAGAAAGACAAGCTTATAAAATATATCCGTGCTCGCTTTGAGCAAGATTGGCTGAAGACACAGCAAGACCCTTCGAAGATAGTCTCTATACTCAACAATATGAATCCGAACGCCCTTATCGTCGGCTTCGGACGCAGATTTGCCACCTACAAACGTGCTCATCTGCTTTTCAACGACTTGGAGCGTCTCGATAAGATAGTAAACAACCCGAATTATCCCGTACAGTTCCTATTTACTGGCAAGGCACATCCTGCCGACGGAGCGGGACAGGGGCTTATAAAACATATAATCGAGATATCGCGTATGCCGCAGTTTCTGGGGAAGATTATTTTCCTCGAAAACTACGATATGCGTCTTGCCAAACGTCTTGTTTCGGGCGTCGATATCTGGCTCAATACTCCTACTCGTATGCAAGAGGCATCGGGTACGTCGGGCGAAAAGGCTCAGATGAACGGTGTGCTAAACTTCTCTGTAAAAGACGGTTGGTGGTACGAAGGCTATACCGAAGAGGCGGGTTGGGCACTTACCGAAGTTCAAACATACGAAAACACTCAATATCAAGACCATCTCGATGCGGCAACGATATATACCATGCTCGAAAACGAGATAGTACCGCTCTTTTTCGACCGCAATAAAGACGGTATACCCGAGAAGTGGGTGAGATTTATCAAAAACTCCATCGCCAAGATTACGCCTCGCTATACCACAAAACGAATGATCGACGACTATATCAAGCAGTTTTATTCGGTGCTTGCCGACCGCAACAAATCGCTCAAAGCCGACAATTTCCAAAAGGCTCGTCGGATAGTGGCTTGGAAAATGAATATAGTTCGCAATTGGGATTCGATAGAGGTAAAGTCGCTGAAAGTGAAGACCTCCACAAGCCCCACCATTGGCGATATCTTCGAAGTCGATGCAGTAGTAGATACGAAAAATCTCAACGATACGGGCATAGGTCTCGAGCTTGTGCTTTTGCACTCCAACGGTCGAAGCGAGTTCAGTTTCGAGCGTACCAAAGAGTTCAATCTGATACGAAAAGAGGGTAGTCTGCTGTACTTTACCCTCAATTACAGTATCAAGCAGGGAGGTACATATCGATATGCCTTCCGACTATTCCCCAAGAACGACGACCTGCCATACAGAGAAGATATGTGCTACGTAAAGTGGGTCGGAGAGCAATAAAGTACCAATTATTTTTATTAAAAAACATTCTATTGCGATGAAAATAAAGATTTTGGAAAGAAAAAACGATACAGGTCTGCTCATACTGCGACTTGCTGTGGGTACGATGATGTTTTTGCACGGCGTAGGCAAACTATTTCATGGGCTTGCGGGCATTCAGGCGATGTTGCGCGCAAATAGTATGCCCGTATTCTTATCGTATGGTGTGCTTGTGGGCGAAGTGGTGGCACCTCTGCTTATCGTCGTGGGTTTTCGTACAAGGGTATCGGCTGCTATTGTGGTCTGCAACTGCTTAGTAGCGTGGTATTTGGCTCATCGTAATGCTATTTTTTCACTCAATTCGCAAGGAGGCTGGGCTTTGGAGTTGCTCGGACTATTTTTCTTTGGCAGCCTTACTCTGTTTTTTACCGGAGGCGGCAGATATGCTATGAGTAAAAAGTCGATGTGGGACTAAACATTTTAAATTCTACTCACACAATACCGATATGGTCAGACAAAATACGATATGTGCCGTATCTACTCCCGCAGGTATGGGCGGAATAGCGGTAATACGCATCTCGGGTAGCGACTCTTTTGCCGTATGCGATAAAATATTCCGCGCCAAGCATGGGAAAAAACTGCAGACACAGCCTCAATATAGTGTGGTTTACGGTAATATAGTCGATACCGACGGCAGCGATATAATCGACGATGTTTTGATATCCGTATTTCGTGCTCCGCATTCGTTCACGGCAGAAGATACGGTCGAAATATCGTGTCACGGCTCTTTGTATATACAACAAAAAATCATGCAGCTACTTATAAGCAATGGCTGCCGAGCCGCTCAGCCGGGTGAATTTACTATGCGTGCTTTCGTAAATGGCAAGATAGACCTCTCGCAGGCGGAAGCGGTTGCCGACCTCATCGCTTCTACAAGTAAGGCTATGCACAAAATGGCAATAACCCAGATGAGGGGTGGATTTTCGGTAGAGTTACAAAAACTTAGAGGGCAACTGCTCGATTTTGTGTCGCTTATAGAGCTCGAACTCGATTTCTCGGAAGAAGACGTCGAATTTGCCGATAGGCGAAAGTTGAGAGATTTGGCGGTGAATATCGAGCAGCATATCGGCAGACTTGCCGATTCGTTCAGCGTGGGCAATGTGCTCAAAAACGGCGTTCCTGTGGCATTGGTAGGCAAAACCAACGTGGGCAAATCGACTCTGCTCAACGTATTGCTCAACGAAGAAAAGGCGATAGTGTCTGATATACACGGTACTACCCGCGATACCATCGAAGATAGTGTGGTGATAGACGGTATCGTCTTTCGTTTCATCGATACCGCTGGTATCCGCGACACTGAAGACGAAATAGAGACGCTTGGCATACGGCGTACTTTTCAGAAAATCGATGCTGCAACCATAGTTTTGTGGCTCGTAGATGCTACCGAAATATCGGATATAATGACCGATATCGTCCCCGAAGATATCGATAGGTCGAAAACGGTGTTGGTAGTCAATAAGTCGGATATGGTTTCTGCCGACCGCCAAAAACGTATCGGCGATATTGTCGATACTACGGAGCTCAAAGCTATATTTATTTCCGCCAAACGACGTACCAATATCGACCTCCTGCAAAAGTTGCTCGTCGATACCGTACAGCTAAATAAAATAGATAGCAATGCGGTGATAGTGAATAATGTGCGTCATTACGAGGCTCTCGTTAATGCTCGGCAGGCTATTGTAAGAGTTGTCGAAGGGCTTGATACACAAATATCGGGCGACCTGCTCAGCCAAGACATTCGCGAGTGTATGCACTATCTGGGCGAGATTACTGGGCAAATATCTACCGACGAGATACTCGGAAATATTTTTAGTAAATTCTGTATTGGCAAGTAGTTGGCTGTGGTATTTCCTTTCACTATCGACACCCGAAAGCCGATAAATATTTGTCGATATACGCCTGTTTATCT